>CANQYA010000008.1 GCA_947627965.1 uncultured Bacilli bacterium | reverse complement strand
ACGCAAGAGTTATTATTAAATGGTGTTGGAGTATATTTCTTAAATGATAATATAAATACAATATTACCCGATTCTGAACTTAGACTTACAATGATGTCTTCCATTGCTCAAGATGAGGTGCGAAGATTATCAGAAAGAGTTTCATTTGGTATGAAAAGAAGTATTGATAATGGTGTGGTACTAGGATGTTCTAATATTTATGGTTATGTAAAAGATAAAGGAAAATTAGTAATTGATGAAGCTCAAGCAGAAATGATAAAAATAATATTTGATAGATATGCTAATACTACTGATGGTTTATCTAAAGTATCAAGGTATCTTTATAGTTTAGGATATAAAAGTAGGACTGGCAAAAGAATTGATACAACAATCCTTACAAGAATTATTGAAAATCCTAAATATAAAGGATATTACTGTGGGCATAAATCAAAAGTATTAGATTATCGTACAAAACAAAAGAAAAGATTAAATGAATCTGATTGGATTGTTTATAAAGATTATGATAATGTTCCACCAATAGTATCTGAAGAACTATGGGAACGAGCAAATACTAAATTAAAACAAAGACAAGATAGTTTTACAAATAGAGCAGTTAAAAAGTGCGTATTTCAAAATAGATATACTTATTCAGGGAAAATATATTGTGGATGTCATAACTTAACTTATCATAGATCAAGTGCTGGTAAGAGAAAGAATAATCCTGTATGGGAATGTCAAGTATATAGGAAAGAAAGTTTAAAAGGTTGTTCTAATCCTAGAGTATTTGAACTAGAACTAGATGAAATTTTTAAAGATATGTTTAATAAATTATTTAAAAGGAGAAATACTATTTTTGATGAAATATTAAATGAATGTAAAAATTATTTAGAAACAAATAATAATGATATTGAAATAAAAAATATTGAATCTAAAATATCAGTTTTAAATAATAAAAAAGATAAATTACTAGAACTTGTTATGGAGGAATACTTATCTAAAGATGATTACAAAAAACAGATAGATTTAATAAATGAAGATTTAGTTATTTACCAAAGTAAAATGAATGAATTAAAATGTAACAAGAAAGACAAAAATTATATTGAAAACAAAATTAATGAAATAAAAAAGATATTAGAAAAGTGTTTAGAAGATGATAAATGTTATAGTGATGTATTTAATGAAATAATAGATAGAATAATAGTTCATAAGCAAAATGATAAACAGATAAAATTAGATATTTTTATTAAGACAGGAGAAAGTATAAATACACTTTCTGATAATTTAGGCAAAAAGTTTCATTTATTAGACTCCAATACAACAAGTAACAGCAGTATCAGCAGTAGTTAATGGTGGTAATTTATACCAACCATATATTGTAAAAAACTTTTTAGAACCTGAAACAGATACCATTATTAAAAGTGTTGATAAAAAATTAGTTCGTAAGACAATTAGTAAAGAAACAAGCGATATTATGCGTTATGCTTTGGAAAGTGTTGTTGCCCGTGGTGGAGGAAAATATGCATACATCGACGGTTATAGAATTGGTGGTAAGACGGGTACTGCTCAAAAAGTAGAGAACGGTCGTTACTTAGTTAATAATTATATTATGTCATTTATGGCAGTTGTTCCTGCTAATGACCCTAAAGCAGTATTATATTTAGCAATCGATAATCCTAAAAATACCGCTCTTTTATCTAGTTACACAACCGCACCTATTGCTAGGCGTATTTTATTGGATATTATCGATGCTTTAGATATACCTCGTCAAGAAAACGCTATCGAAAAAGTTAAACAATGGGATGACCCTGTATATTATACTGTGCCTAATGTAATAGGTATGAGCGTAAAAGAAGCAACGAGAGCTTTATATCCTTTAGAAGTAGAATATACTGGTAATGGCGATAAAGTAATAGAACAGTCACCTAATCCTAATGAAAAAGTAAAATCAACTTCTAAAGTTAGACTATTACTAGGTAATTAATGCTTAGTATATAGTTTTTTACTTTTTATATTTAAAAAATGCTCCAATAAATTTACAAAATATGACCCAATAAACTACAAAAATTTGCTCCAATAAAATAGACAAATATACCGCAATATGCTATAATGTACTCATACAGGAGCTGATATAATGGTAGAATATAAGCCAAGATTAATTGATGAAAAAATTGATAAAAGTTTAAAAGCCTATGGTGCGATTAACATCGTTGGAGCTAAATGGATAGGTAAAACTTGGACTTCTAGGAGGCATGCTAATAGTGAATTTTTATTAATGGATCCAAGTGGTAGTTATCAAAATAGAAGGTTAGCTGAGACCGATGTATCTTTAATATTTGAAGGTGCTATTCCTCGTTTAATTGACGAATGGCAAGAAGTACCGGAAATATGGGACGCAACTAGATATAAATGTGACGAAGACGGTGTTAAAGGTAAATATATTTTGACAGGTTCAACTGTTCTTTCACATGAACAAAATAGTAAAATAAAACATTCTGGAGCAGGAAGAATTCTAAAAATTAAGATGTATCCAATGAGTTTATATGAGTCGGGAGACTCTACAGGAGATGTTTCTTTAAAAGATATCTATAATAATAAAGTAACAAATAAGAAAACGAAAGACATTAATTTAGTAGATATTATTAAATTAGTTTTAAGAGGTGGTTTTCCTGGTAGTATGGACGTTCCTTTTGAAGAAGCAATAAAAATACCTAAGGAATACATTAAAGAAACTATAAATATGGACTTAAACAGAATAAGTGATGTAAAACGTGATTTAAATAAGATTTTTCTTTTAATGAAGTCTCTTTCAAGAAATGAATCAACAACGGCTTCAATTAATAAATTAAAAGATGATATCGAAGGTTTTGAGAATGAAGACATAGATGCTAAAACAATAGCTGAATATTTAAACGATTTAAGTAGATTATATTTAATTGAAAATCAACCACCTTTCAATTCTAATATTAGAAGTAGTATGCGAGTAAAACAACTGGAAAAAAGACATTTTGTCGATCCTTCCATTGCTACCTCTTTATTAGATATGACAGTTGAAAAATGTGTTAACGATTTACTTACTTTTGGCTTTTTCTTTGAAGCTATGGTTGAAAGAGATTTAAGAATTTATGCTGAAGCTAATAATTGGAATTTATATCATTATCAAGATTATGATGGTAATGAGTTTGATGCTGTTATTGAACTTGAAGATGGAGATTATATGGCATTTGAAATTAAACTTGGTGCCAATCAAATAGACGAAGCTTCTAATAATTTACTTAAAGTAAGGAATAGTATTGTAGAAAAAGGTGGTAAACCTCCTAAAAGTATGTGTGTTATATGTGGTTTAAGTAATGCTATTTATACTCGTAGTGATGGTGTTATTGTTATTCCTATAACAGCTTTAAAAAATTAAATAATTATATTATAATTAATTACAAAAGAAGTGATAAAATGAAGAAGATAACTTATGTTACTGGAAACTTTTCTAAAATAATGAGTGCAAAGCAAATATTAGAACCGCTTGGTATTGAAGTTGACAATGTTAAAATGGAAACAACGGAAATTCAAGCTGATATATTGTATTAACACTTTCTTTGATAGTAAGATAGATACTACGTTTATTTAAATACTTTTGCTTTTATTTTATAGAACGAATTTTTTGTATTTCGTTCTATAATTTTTTTTAAACATTTTTTGACTTTTCCCATTTTATAAATTATTCTTATAAAAATATATCTACATACTTAGAAAATACAGATATTTGATTTCTACTATATCCAGTTGTTTTTTTATTATATTTACATCATTAACAGTAGATTTTAGTATTTTTAATGCTTCAGATATCTTTTCCCTTTACGTTTTACTTTAGTTATATAGTTTTTTACTTTTTATATTTAAAAAAGAAAGAGATTATGCTATAATCGTCTTAGGATAGGGTTGATAGTATGATAGGAAATATTATAGATATATTAGATAATGTTGTTACCGTAAAACTAGCGATAGATGTTACCTCTCAAACTAATTTAATTAATGTTCATGTTGTTTTTGAAGATGACGAAAAAAAGATTATTGGTGAAATACAAAATATTAATATAGATACTTGTAAAATAGTAATTGTTGGTGAAATAATTAATAATTGCTTTTTACCAGGAATTAATAAAAAACCATCTTTTAAATCTAGTATTAGAATTATTAATATGGACGAATTAGCTTTAATATTAGGAGATCAACAAATCAAAAATAACGACCAAATATACTTAGGTAAATCGACTGTTTATAATAATTATCGCATTAATATAGGTATCAATGACTTTTTTAGTAATCATTTTGCTATATTAGGTAATACTGGTTCAGGTAAAAGTTTTACAGTAGCAAGACTAATTCAAAATATTTTTACTAGTAATACTTACTTACCAGTAAACGCTAATATATTTATTTTTGACGCTTATGGAGAATATACCCATGCTTTTTCTAATATTAATGAAGTATCTAAAGCCTTAAACTATAAAGTTTATACAACTAATGTCTTAAATCCTGATGGGGAATTATTAAAAATTCCATTATGGTTATTAGGGGTAGACGATATTGCACTATTATTAGATGCTAGCGAAACAGCACAATTGTCAATAATAGAAAAAGCTTTAAAGCTAGTTCCTATCTTAAAAAATAGTGAAAGTAGTAACGATAATAAAGATGTTACTAAACTGCGTAACGACATTATAGCAAGAGCTTTATTAGATATTTTAAAAAGTGGTAAAGATTCTAGTAAAATAAGAGATCAAATAGTTGCAGTTTTAACTACTTATCATTCTAACGAATTAAACTTAGAAAGTCAGATAGCCCAACCTGGGTATGTAAGAACATTAAGACAATGTTTATTTATTGATAAATCAGGTAAAATGCAAGAAATGGAATTAGTAGTTGACTTTATAACGTCATTTATTGTCGAAGGATTAGAATTACCTGATCCCAAAGGAGATATACCTTATACCTTAAAGGATTTAGAACTAGCTTTAGACTTTGCTCTTATCTCAGAAGGAATATTAAAAAGTGATAAAGTCTTTGATTATGCCAATGTACTTAGTGTTCGCTTACATTCCTTAATTAATAGTAATTATTCTTTATTCTTTGATTACGATACTATGATAGATCGCCAAAGTTATATTGCAAGCTTACTTACTACTAATAATGGTGCTAAAAGTCAAATAGTTAATTTTAATATAAATTATGTTAATGACCGTATGGCTAAAAGTATAACTAAAATAATATCTAAAATGCTTTTTGACTTTGCTGTTACTAATAGTGATCGCGGTAAAATACCTTTTCATATAATTATTGAAGAAGCCCATCGTTACGTTCAAATGGATAGAGATGAGCAATTACTAGGATATAATATTTTTAATCGTATTACTAAAGAAGGAAGGAAATATGGTATCCTTTTAGGATTAATTACTCAAAGACCTAGTGAATTAAGTGATACTTGTATTTCTCAATGTTCTAACTTTATTATATTAAGAACTTTACACCCTAAAGATTTAACTTATATAAAAGAAATGGTACCTAATATGAGTGAAGAATTAGTTTCTAAACTTAAGACTTTACAACCAGGTAATGCTTTAGCATTCGGATCAGCTTTTAAAGTACCAGTAGCAGTTGAAATAGATAGACCTAACCCTGAACCATTAAGTAATAATAGTGATATTTGTCGAATTTGGTATGGTGAAAAATAGGACTTTAAAAATAAAAAATAATGTGTTACAATGATAATGAATATTAAAAGTATGATAATGGAGGATTTATATGGCATTAGATAAATTTAAAAGTTTTTTTACAGGTGGAGAAAGCCAAGAAAATGATGACGAACAAAAAGAGTATTATATAGAAGAACAAGCTGATGGAGGAAATAAGATGATGCTTCTAGAACCTAGAGCATATTCTGAAAGCCAACAGATAGCAGATTATTTAAAAAATAAAAGTGCAGTGGTAGTTAACTTAAAAAGAGTAACACCTGATCAAGCTAAAAGAATAGTTGATTTCTTGAGTGGAACTTTGTATGCAATCGGGGGAGATTTACAAAAGTTAGGTGGAGGTATTTTTCTTTGCACACCTAAAAATATAAATGTTGAAGGAAAAATATCTGACGATAATGCACAAACACCAACGGTTAAAGGAACAAGAAGTAAAAAACAAGATAGTAAAGACGAAGAGGACGAAGAAGAATTTAATTGGTAATTATCAGTAATGAGGTGAGATTATGGACAAGTTTCATTTAGAAGCGAATGGTTATAGTAGAAGTGAAGTAAATAAATTCATTGATGAAGTTATTGAGAACACCGAAACTATGATTAAAAGAGTAAAATCTCAACAAATAGAAATAAATAATTTAAAAGAAGAGTTAGTAAAAAGTAAAAATAAAGAAGAAACATTAAATGGTGCGATGTATAAAGCAGAAGAAGCTAGTACCAATATCAAAAAACAAGCTATGGATGAAGCTAGAATTATCGTAGAAGATGCAAGAAGAAATGCCTCAAGAATTGTAAATGATGCCTTATTAAGAGCAGAAAAAATAGAATTAAAAGCTGATAATTTAGAAAGAAATGCAAGAATATTTAAAAAGAAATTAAAATTAGTCATTGAACAACAATTAGAAATGGTTGACGAAATAGAGATATTAGATATAAATGACGATTAAGGAGTTATTATGTATAATTATCAATTACTAAAAGGTGAAGAAGTTATATTAATAAGTGATAATAGTATTTTAAAAATAGATAACGATAGTAAAAATGTGTCAACTATTGTAACTAATAAAAGATTAATACTATTAGATTATCCCAGTGCTTTAAATAATAATGAAGAAGATTTAAGAATAGCTAGGGGACTTCAATATATTAAGCAAAAAGAAGAAATATTTAGTGTTAGTCTCGATAAAATAAAGGAAATAAAGAAAGCAAATAGTTTTGTTAAATATATATTAAATGATAGCAATTACTTTTATTTGAAAGATGATGATGTAGAAAAAACAATAGGGAAAAATATTAAGTAAAATATTTTTTCTATTTTTTTTCTAAAAAAGTGTTATACTAATTGTGTAGAATATAGAGTATATAAGCTTATAATAGGAGGTGATAAGGTGTCAATAATGAAGAAACTATTTAATAAACAAGTTATTGTTTCTCTTGTAGCAATAGTTATTGTCTTTGTCATGTCCTTAGGTTATGCAGCCTTACAACAACAGTTAAAAGTTAATGGTAATGTTAGAATAGACGAATATCTTGATGTGGATATAGTAGAGGGGAATAATCCACTGTGTGCAATAAATATTACAACATTATCTGGCTATGGTATAGTGTATTCTGCCCATACCAATAAAACGGTTTCGATTGGCATAAAAAGAAGAATGCCACATGCTGGTAAAAATGAAAAGTATACTTTTCAATGCATTGTTACTTTTAAGAATATAGGAAATGTAACGGCAACTTATAAAGAGACAACTACAACGATGAGTGGTTATAATTTTAAAGGATATTCTACGGGAACTACCTTAGGTAGCATGACTTTGAAACCTGGAGAAACGACGAAAGCTGTTATTTGGTTTGATTCTGATACAGCTACTATCGGATATATTACAGCTTCTTTTAACTGGGCTAAGTCTACTTCTAGTGACCTACCTATGCCGGGTCCTTCTATATCTATGCCAGGTGAAATGGAAATCCCAATGGAAACCGTTTATCCTCAATTTAATGCGGGAGATTACGTCATGTTAAAAGGTGGCTCCCGTTGGTTAGTTACTAAAGATACTGGACCTACTGAAGAATATGTTGACTTATTATACGATTATAATGATACAACCTTTAATATACCAACAATGGCTTTTGATACAGGAGGTAGTTCAGAATATAATACTAATGCAAGTAGTAATATAGGTTATTATTTAGATAAAACCTTATTACCGGAAATACGGAAGTCTATAGTAGACAGTGCTGGAAGTGTGAGTGGCTTATCGATAAGGTTACCAAGTCATGAAGAATTTAATAATATTGATAAAATTTTATATGATAATTGGATAAAAAGCGATGTCAAGCCACCGACATTAATAACAAATTACAATGCTTGGTTATCTGATAAAGTATCAGATAATGAAGTAAAATGTTCTAGTAATAAAGAAAAATATTTCTATAATGATGGTACTGCAACCTTTACTTCTGATACTTGTTTAGTAACTCAAAGCCTTAAGAAAGCTATACCAGTAATAAGAACATCAAAGAATAACGTAAGTAAATACAATTTAAAATCATAAAAATAGACCTACGATTTTGTAGGTCTATTTTCATAAAAAAAAGAACTTTAAGCAGTTACATCAAAATCTTTATATAAAGTTCTTTTTTCTTTAGCAGATATTCTTACTTTAGTTCCATCCCCAAGTCTAACTACTTGAAGATTTAATTTTTGTTTACGATTAGTAGTATTTAAAGCATGAGATCTTTCTCTTGCTTTACAATTTGGTTTTCTATTTGATATATTAATTGCCATAATTTCCCTCCTTCAGTTAATAATTCTCGCTTATTAACTTTATCATATTATTAAGTAATAGTCAAATAAAATTTAAAAAAATACGATATTGTCAAATTAAAGTTTATATGATATTATAGCAACTATAGACAAAAAGGGGGATATTTATAAATGGATAATGATGAGTTGCAATCAATTGTTAAAAAGAGAATGATAGTAATATATCAAGAATACCGCTTTTTAAATTTAACTACCGAAAATTATCGAAAATTCGTCAATATAGCTTATAAATTAACTATTAATGATAAGGAATTTAACGAAGAATTATTTAACTCTAATTTAAGATTATGTCTTGATAATTTTACTAGAGAAGAAATGAAAAAAGAAGATAAAGCTCCTATCATTATTAAAAATTATGTTAAACAATATATGAAAAATACTTATAGTTATGAATTTAAAGCAATTGCTTTTCAAAAATTAATGAGTTTTTTCCAAAAATATAATTATTTTCCAAATGCTAAAAAATTAACCTATTTATTGAATAATAATAGTATTTTAAAGGATATATTTAAGTCTATTGCTGAAAGAGAAGAAAATACTTTAACGAATAATAATTTAAACAATGTCATTAATAGTGACTTAGGATTGTACCTATTAAAAATGTATTTAGATACTTATGACGAAGAACCTATTAGTTACCAAGAAGACGAAAAAAATATAAATATTTTAGGAATATATTTTAATGATATAAATAAAAAACTTCTAACACTAGAAGAAACTAACGAATTATTTGAGAAATATCGTAATGGTGACCTTAAAGCTAGAGACGAACTTATCGAAAGAAACTTAAGATTAGTAGCAAGAACGGCTAAAAAATATCGATATAAAGGATTACCTTATTTAGATTTAATCCAAGAAGGAAGTATAGGACTTATAAATGCAGTTGAACACTTTGACCATAAAGCGGGGAAAAAGTTTTCTACTCTTGCAGTTATGTGTATTGAAAACGAAATTTATAGAGCCTTAAGTACTAAAGGAACTTTTATCAAAATTCCTGTCGATAAATATGTATTTAGAGGTAAATATAATTTTGCTTTGAATGATTTAAGAAATAAATTAAATAGAGAACCAACTATTTTAGAATTAAGTAAATACTTAAATGTAAGTATCGAATATATGCAAGACTTTATTAATACTAATGAGACAGAACCAATAAGCTTAAATTTACAAGTGTATGTCGATAGTAATGACCAAAAAGAAAATGCTGATTTTATTCCTGACCCTGAAAATACCGAAGAAATAGTAACAGGTAGAAATCTTGAGGAAGATGTTAGAAATTTAATTGAAAAAACTAATTTACTTGAAAGAGATAAGATAATTATAAAATTAGCATATGGTTTTGACGATAATGAGCCATTAACTTTTGAAGAAATAGGTAAGATGCTTGGTATTTCTAGACAATTTGCTAGTTATCGAGCTAAACAAGCTTTATTATTTCTTAGCCGTCAAAAAGAAATTAAAGCTTTATCCGAATATATGGATAATCCAACACAAGCCTTTGAAAAAGTTATTGAAAATAGAATTAAACAAAAGAAAAAATCAAAAACCAAGAAGGGGGATTAATTATGAAATTAACTGATGAAAAAATGAAAGAATTAGTAAATAATGATTTATTTCCAGAATTCTTTTCATTAGCACTTAGTCAATATGATAATTATAAATATGCTGGTCTTGACGAAAGAAGTTACTTTGTTAGTGCTATGAAAGCTTTTTATATTTTCTTAAGAGGAATAGAAACCAAAGATACTAATAAACTAAATAATTATTACTTAGAAGACTTAGATAGAGCAATTAATAAAAGAGTAAAAAGAATGTTACGTTATCCTGATAGGGTGCTTGAAATATTTAGTAATTATATTAATTTTAATATTGGGGAAATAACTTCTTATGAAGATGCTAGAGAAGGATTACTTAATTTATCTAATTTTTGTATGAGAGTTGATTATATACCTAATTCCTATCTTTTTGATAAATTGTTAAGTACTGACGAAAAATTAAATACTATTTTTAAGAAGATTGTCGATAATAATCTTTATGAAATTCAAAATGGTGATATAAATTTAGTATTTGATAATCTTTTAGCTAAGACTTTATTAGAAGAATATTGTGATAAAGAAGAAATATTATATTTTGATAGTGAAAAGTGTCTTCTTGAAGAATTAAATGAGATTGAATTTGATAATGATGTAGTTAAAAAATTTATTTATGCAACTAGAGGGGAAAGTGTTTTGACGCCTCTTGAAGAAAAAAAACTATTTATAAGATATAAAAAGGGCGATAAAGAAGCTAGAGAAGAATTAATTAAAAAGAATTTAAGATTTGTTGTAAGTATTGCTAAACAGTATGTTGGATTAGGTTATGAATTATCTGACCTTATTCAAGAAGGAGTAATTGGCTTAATGGAAGCTTTAGAAAACTATGACGAAAATGTTGGTATACGTTTTGTAAGTTATGCTAAAGCATGGGTTAAAAGAGATATATTTAGAACTGTAGTAGTTGATAGACCATATAATTCTTCTATCGATACTAATTTAGCTAGTCAAATAAGGCAGGAAGAAGCTCTATTAACCCACAAATTAAATAGAAGTCCTCGTTGTATTGAAGTAGCTAGAGCTTTAAAAATACCTGTAGAAAATATCTATAATTATCGTAAGAATTTATTAACTAATTGCGATACTATTATGGAAGACGAAATATTTGCTGAAGATAGTTGGCAATTACTAGATAATATTAATTTAATTGAATTAAAAGAAGAACTTTATCATGTTTTAGATAATGCTAAATTAACTCCTAGTGATCAAGTATTTTTAAGTAAATTCTTTGGCGTATACGATAAGGAAAGATTAGAAATAAATGATATATCTCGAAGTTATGGAATATCTAGGCAAGCTGTATATCAATTTAAAGATAAAATATTAAATAAAATAAGAAATAGTGACTTAGCTTATTCCCTTGTCGATTTTGCTTTAGATCCTACTGCTAGTAATAAAAAACTAGAAGAATATCAAGAAACATTAAAAGTTAAGTCTAAAAGTAAGAGAAATGGAAAAAATTAGAAATGCTTAGGCATTTCTTTTAATTTGTCTAAAAGCTTTTTTTGTAGTACAATAAGGTTGGAAGAGGGTGATAATATGTTTACAAGTTTATACTTAAAAACTAATTATTCCCTATTATCTAGTTTAGTATCAATTGACGCTTTAATGGACGTTTGCAATAAAAGAAAAATAAAAGCAATAGCTATATGTGACGATAATATGATGGGGGTTATGCATTTTTATAAAGAATGTCAAAAGAATAATATTAAACCTATTATAGGTATAGATTTAAAATTTAATAATGGCAATATATTATTGTATGCTAAAGACTATAATGGCTATAAAAATTTAATTAAATTAATAACCCTTAAAGAAGATCGTCCTCTTGATATCGAAGACTTAAAACAATATAACACTAATGTTATAGCTATCATTCCTTATGGAAGTATAAATATATATGACCAAGTAAAAGATATATATAAAGATTTATACTTAGGATTTTCTAATCCTAAAGAAGAAGAAGAATCAAAGAAAATAAATAAAAAGGTTGTCTTTATTAATAAAATTTTATATTTGCGAAGAAATGAAGAAAAATATTTAAAATATCTATATATGATAAGAGATAATAAAACAATAAGTGATAATTATAATTATCGTGATAATTATAATTATATATTAAATGACGAAGTAGTCTCTTTAAGTAGTAGTGAGGGATTAAATAATACTAATATTATTGCTGATATGTGTAATTTAGAATTTCCTAACTTAGGTAATTTATTACCTATTTATGAAACTAGTGATAATGATAGTGATAAATTCTTACAAAACTTAAGTATAAAAGGATTAAATAAAAGATTTGATAATAATGTACCTGTAAAATATTATGAAAGATTAAAATATGAATTAAGTGTTATTACTAAAATGGGATTTGCTAATTATTTCTTAATTGTTTATGATTTTATTAGATATGCTAAAAAAGAAAAGATTTTAGTAGGACCAGGACGTGGTAGTGCTTGTGGTTCTTTAGTCGCATTCTCTTTAGGAATTACCGATATTGACCCTATTAAGTATGATTTATTATTTGAACGTTTTTTAAATCCTGAACGTGTAACTATGCCTGATATTGATACTGATTTTCCTGATATATATCGCGATAAAGTAATTGATTATGTTAAGAATAAATATGGTGAAAATAAAGTAGCTGGAATTGTTACTTTTGGTACTTTTGCTAGTCGTTTAGCTATAAGAGATGTAGCTCGTGTTTTAAATATTGATAGTAGAGATGTTGATTTATTATGTAAATATATACCAGTAGTAACTAAGTTAAAGTTAAAAGACTTTTATACTAAAGAAATAGAATTTAGAAAAATAATTGATAGTGATGAGCGTTTTAAATTAATGTTTGAAATTGCTTCTTTTATTGAAGGATTTCCTCGTCATACTTCTATCCATGCGGCTGGAATTGTTATGTGTAAGTATGATTTATCTAATGTTATTCCACTTATTAAAAGTAGTGAAAATACTTATTTAACTGCATATTCAATGGAATACTTAGAAGAAATAGGATTATTAAAAATGGACTTTTTAGTCTTAAAAAACCTTACTACAATAATGAATGTAATAGCAGATATTGAAAAAAACGAGAAAATAAAAATAGATTTTTCCAAGATACCTTTAGACGATAAAGATGCTTTAGCAATCTTTACTAAAGCTGATACTTTAGGAATATTCCAATTTGAATCAGTAGGTATGCGTAACTTTTTACAAAATTTAGAACCTACTTCTTTGGAAGACCTTTTTAGTGCGATTGCTTTATTTAGACCAGGTCCTGCGGTTAATATTGATACTTATATAAGAAGAAAACATAATGAAGAACCGATCGATTATATCGATCCTAGTTTAGAAGCTATTTTAAAACCTACTTATGGAATAATTGTTTACCAAGAACAAATAATGCAGATAGCTAACGTTATGGCAGGTTACACTTTAGGAGAAGCAGATATTTTAAGACGAGCTATGAGTAAGAAAAAACTTGATATGTTAAAACAAGAAGAAGAAAAGTTTATAAATGGGGCTTTAAAAAAAGGATACAGTAGGGAAATAGCTAAAAAAGTTTTTGATTTAATCCTTAATTTTGCTAATTATGGGTTTAATCGATCTCACTCAGTTGCCTATGCCATAGTAGCGTATAAAATGGCTTATTTAAAAGCTAAATATCCTAAATATTTCTATAGTAATTTATTATCGATGGTTATTGGTAGTGAAATTAAAACTAAAGAATATATTGACGAAATAAGGAAAAGAGGAATTAAAATACTATTACCTGATATTAATTACAGTATGGATTATTATCGAGTTGAAGAAGAAGGTATTCGTTTTCCTTTATCTAATATAAAAAATATTGGCTTAGTCACTAGTCAAGATATTATTAAAAATAGAAAAGATGGTTTTAAAGATATATATGATTGCTTTTCTAAAATAGTTACTAAAAATATTTCTGAAAAAACTTTAGAAACCCTTGTTTTAGCGTCAGCTTTTTCTTCTTTTGGTTATAATCGTAATACTTTAATAAATAATTTATCAACGCTTTTAAACTATGCATCTTTAACTAAAGACTTAGATCCTTCTTTAGTAATTAAACCAGAAATAGAAGAATATCCTGAGTTTACTAAAGAAGTATTGATGGCTAATGAAAAAAAGTTATTTGGTTTCTATCTAAGTGAATATCCAACGACCATATATAAAAGTATGTATAAAGTTGTAGATTTAAGTGATGTTGATAAATATTTTAATAAAACTATTGACTTAATCTGTTTAATTGATAAAATTAAGATTATAGAAACTAAGAATAAAGAAAAAATGGCTTTTCTTTATGGAAGTGATGAAGTTACAACTATGGATTTTACTTTGTTTCCTGATACTTATAAAAATTATTTAGATATTGAAAAAGGTGATGTTTTATTAATAAGGGGTAGGGTAGAAAAACGCTTAAATAAATATCAGATAATAGTTAATAAAATAAAAAAACTTTCTTAGGAGTTGGTTAGAGTGAAAAAGATTATATTATTCTTTTTAATAAGTATTTTAATATTGCCGTTAAATGTATGTGCTAAGGGGTCTTTAGAAGGGGTAATATCTTTAAATAATGAAGAGGGTGAGCTATCTTTAGTGATTAAAAAGTCACAAAAAGATAGTTTTAGTGGTAACCTTATTTATGATAGTGATGTTTTAGATTTTATGTCTCAAGATTTAGTTATAAAAAATTCTAAAAATGTATATAATTATTACAATATTATGAAAGTTGTTGATAATGGTAATATTTTTATATCTTATCCTGCTTTAGAAGAAGATAGCGATATAGAGATTTTATTTAAAGTAAAAAATATTCCTAAAGAAGGGGTAACTAATATAAAGTTTAATCCTAGTGAAGGGAATTGGTCTAATGGGATTGACGAAGATGTTGTTTTAAAAACTAATAAAGATAATAAGAACGAAGTATTAATGAATATTATTTTGGGTAGTAGCTTAGTAGTAGTTGCTGTAATAATATATTTGGCAGTAAAGAAAAAGGGAAAGTAATAAAAATACCCCCACCCCAGCAAAAATGTAAAATAGTGTAAATGTTGTTTGTTATATACTAATTGAGTTGACAAAACCCTAGGGGGGGGGGGTATAATGGATACATTGAAAGGAGTATAGGGGAAAAATGAAAAAATTTATTTCAATGGTGGTTTTGGTCGTATTATTTTTATGTCCTTTGACAGTTAGGGCAGACTTAAATCGTGTAGGTAGTACTATTTATGCTGAAAGTGTAGGAACGAGCTCTAATATCATTATGGTAATACAACAAGACGGACGTGGTGATATTTCGGGAACACTTACTTTTGATAGTAATGTACTTACTTTAACTGAGGTAGAGGCAGTTCCAGGTCCTTCCTTACTTAGTGAAGGTCCATATAGTG
>CANQYA010000007.1 GCA_947627965.1 uncultured Bacilli bacterium | reverse complement strand
ACACATTTATTATCGTTTTGTTACTTTAATTTGGTGAAATCCCTTATTTTTTTATTATTTTATTTTTTTAATTTATACCAAATGAATAAAAAAAAGAAGAAATCATTCTTCTATTTTAATAAGCCCATGACCACAAAAATCACATTCTACATATTCGTCTTTTTTATTATGAATAAAAGCTCCACATTTAGGGCATTGAATATAATCATCACTTTTTAAATCTTCTTCATAAGTAATTTTATCATTTTTATTAATTGTTAATGAGCATAAATAATTACCTTCTATTAATTTATTTACATTATCTTTTACTTCATTAATAGGAATATCTAATTCTTTACTTATATTAGATAAAGAATTAACATGATTAATATTAATCATTTTAGTATATGTTTGTTGTATTTTAGCATCCCTACTTAATTTCTTTACCCCTATAAAATATGATAAACACATAACAATACCTATTAAGTATAAATATACCTTATCAGGAATAAAATTAATCATATCAAGTGACATTCCACTATCATATAAATTAATTATTTCTTTAATTTTATAATATATTCCTAAACCCATCATAAAGAATATAATTATTCCTAACCACATTAAGAAACGTTTGTTATGATATATTTTCTTTTTATTATTATTAACTTTAACTACTAAAAACCAAACACCAATTGGTGGTAGTAGTAATACTAATAACAAAATAAATATATAAGGAATTTTTATAATTATTTTTTGCATTTTTTCACTATTTAGAACTTCTAATATTTTTTTCATTTAATCACTACCTAACATTTATCTGTACAAACGTCATTTAATACTTTATGCATTAAATCAAGATAAATATCCATAAGTTCGTTTTTTTGATCTTCATTTAAAAGTATTTGAGGATTGGTTTGACTATCAACGGTATCAGCATGGTAACCGACAATTTCACCATCACGAACAAAAACAACTAAAGGAACATATACTCTTTTTTCATTAGCACTAACAGTGTTACCATGAATATCTTCTAAGGTATAATCAGGTAAAATACTATCTAATCTCTCTAATAGTTTTTTATATCCTTCTGTTCCCTCGTTAACTACTTCTAAAGAACCATCTTCTCTTGCTTTAATCGAATCTCTTTCATCATGCATGTTCATATAATAAATATTCATATTTAATTCCTTAGATGCATCAAGTAAAACAGGAACAGCATTACGACACCATGGACATTCAGGGTAACCTAAATATATAACGCCACTTCCTTCACTTAAAATATCAAATAATTCTTCGTAACTAGCATAAATAACTTTATTATCACTAGAAATATTTACTGTTGGGTAATTCTTACCTGTACTCATTTCGACATCATTCAAATCTTCATATTCTTTTTTAAATTTTAAAGCATCTTCATTGTTACTATTTTCTTTAGTACAACCATATATCGTTATAACACTTATTAATATAAACAAAACTAATAAAACTTTTTTCATGTTAACCACCTATTTCTTAATAATACTTTTTCGATATATTATAATTATAAAAATTATAATGCTTTTTGTAAAGAAAATAAGAAATAATTTTGCTTACTTTTTTCTATATTTCTTCTATTTTCATTAAATTAGTTTTCTTATTTGAAACATTATTAGGAAGTCCACCAGTAATAATTATTTTATCTTTAGGATTTAAGTTTGTAAATTCTTTAGCTTTGTTAATCGCGTCTTCTATTACTTCGTCAGTTGTATCATAAATATTAGTAATTTTGGTATATACTCCCCAATCGAGTGCTAAACTCTTAGCTATTTTTTCATTAGGACAAGTGGCAAGAACTAAACATTTTGGTTTTAAATTACTTATTTTTCTTGCTGTGTATCCACTAAGGGTTGCTGTTACTATCAATTTAGCATTTAAGCTATTGGATACTTCTACTACACTATGTGCAATAGCACCAGGAATGTCACAATTTACCTCGCGACGATCTTTGTCATAATCGATATATTCTTCGGTATTTTCACATATTCTTGCCATATATCTAACTGCTTCTATTGGATATTTACCTACTGTTGTTTCACCACTTAACATAACCGCATCACACCCATCTAATACAGCATTAGCTATATCAGTAACTTCTGCTCTTGTCGGTCTACTAGAAGTATACATACTTGCTAACATTTCTGTTGCTACTATACATGTTTTACCATAATCACGACATTTTTTAATTATTTCTTTTTGCACAATAGGGATTTCTTCAAAAGGTATTTCAACTCCTAAATCCCCACGAGCAACCATAATACCGTCACTATATTCGATTATTTCGTCAAGATTTTGTAAAGCAACACCACTTTCTATTTTAGAAATTATTTTCATACTAGAATTATGTTCTTCTAATATCTTTCTTACAGCTAATATGTTTTCTTTACTATTAACAAAAGATAATGCTAAAAAATCTCCTTCTTTTTCACAAGCATAAATAATATCAAAAACATCTTCTTCACTTAAAAACTCTATATTCAAATGTACTCCAGGTACATTAATTCCTTTTTTACTTTTTAAGGTACCTCCTCGTATAATCTTACAAATAAGGTCTTCGTTATCTCTATCGATAACCTCTAATTTCATAAGACCATCTTCTAATAAAATATTCGCCCCAACGTTTATTTTATCTAATACATTTTTATAGTTAACAGTAAAAGATTCTTCAGTACCTAAAACATCTTTTTTAACTATTTTAATAGTTTTACCTTCTTCTAGCTTAATCCCACCTTCAGCCATTACACCTGTTCTAAAGTCAGGTCCTTTAGTATCGTAAACAATAGCTATATTAGTATTTAAGTCTTCATTAATTCTTTTTACTGTTTTCTCTACTTGCTCACGTTCTTCTAAAGTGGCATGAGAAAAATTTATCCTAGCTACATTCATACCAGCTTCAACCATTTGCTTCATAACATCATAGTCACAACTAGCTGGTCCTATAGAACAAATAATTTTTGTTTTTTTCATTATATCCCTCCAATTATATTTATATTATAACTCTTTTTTTAGTTTATTACTAAATTACCAAAGTGATTGTATCATAGCTTTCAATAATTAACAATAAAAAATAAAAAACATAAATTATACTAGGTGATTGATATGCATTTCATGATTAATGATTTCGATTTATATTATGAGAAATATGGAAATGGGAAAACTAATATCGTTATTTTACCTGGTTGGGGTGAAACGAGGAATACTTTTAACCAGTTAATTAATGCTTTAAAAGATAAATTCACTATTTATATTATTGATTATCCTGGTTTTGGTAATAGTAAGTTTCCTAATCGTGATTTAAGTATTTATGATTATGCTACTTTAGTAAAGGATTTTTTAACCATTAATAGTATCGATAATCCTATTTTAATAGGTCATTCTTTTGGAGGAAGAATTATTATTATTTTAGCAGGATTATATAAAATAAATATTAAAAAAATTATTTTGATAGATCCCGCTGGTATCAAGCACAAAAAGAGTATTAAAGCTACTATTAAACAAAAAATATATAAATTATTAAAAAAAGTAGGAAATATTTTACCTAAGAAATTAAAAAGAAAATATCTAAATATATTAATTAATTTGTTTGGTTCAACTGATTTTAAGAATTTAGATCCTAATATTAGGAAAACTTTTATAAAAATAGTAAATGAGGATCTAAGAAAGTATCTTAAAGATATTAATCAATCGACTTTACTTATATGGGGAGAAAATGATATTGATACTCCTTTAAGTGACGGCTTTATTATGAAGAAGGAAATAGAAGACTCTGGTTTAATAGTAATTCCTAATGCTAATCATTTTTCTTATCTTGAATATCCATTTTATGTTATTAAAATAATATTAGAGTTTTTAAAAAATTATATATAAAAAAAAATAACTTAGATACTAACCTAAGTTACAGTTACTCAATCATATATCACCATATGACATTATATTATGATAAAAAGTAATTATTTTTATACATTACTTTTGTAAATAGTCTTTTTTAATACTTTTGGTTTATTTTCATTGATAAGATTATGAGAGTAATTATAGTTTTTACTTACTTGGTAAGCCTTTTGATAATTATTAAATAATTCTTTGTCTTTAGTCTTTTCTTCTTTTTTATCTTCTTTATCAGTAGTAGGTTCTTTTTCTTCATTAATTTGATTTTTCTTCTTATTGTTAAAATATTTTTTTCTAATACAGTATACTTCAGGCAATATTGTCATCATAGCTAATATCATAGATGTAGGGGCGATTAAACTTAAACCGGAAGTACCAAAACCAAAAGCTAAAGTTGAAATAACACCGACACTTTGGAAAAACATTTTTAATTTAGCTGGCATCGTTGGTTTCATTTCTATATTATTTTTCTTAAATTGGTAACTACTAACTGAAAAAACAGATAGATCTCTTACTGCAATTAATAATGGCCAAAGAGGCATAATACCTGTTGCCATTAAAGTTATACCAATTCCCCAATTATAAACTTTATCAGCAATTGGATCTAGTATTCCTCCCAGTTGTGATGCCATCCCACATTTTCTTGATAAAAAACCATCTAAAGCATCTGTCGCACCTACTCCTACTGTTAATAAAGACATTAGTAAAGGATTAGGAATACCATTCATAGTAATATAAGTACAAAGTCCAATGGATGCTAAAATTCTAAAAGTTGTTATAAAATTAGGAAGTGTTAATATTTTATAATAATTATTTGTGCTTTTATTTTCGTTTTGGCTCATAAATATCCCTCTTTAATGAAATATAATAATATTGATTATTCGTAAAGTCAATAAAAACTAACAATGAAATTTCTATCTATTTTTACATTAATAATGCTTATATTATTTTTTATTTAATTTTTCTTGTAAACCATAACATCATCTTCTGACATTACTAAAGAATAATTTTCGTTAACTGACAAATGAATAGTTAAAGCTATATTATTAGGAATAACAAACATATCAAAATCATAACTATCAATTAAGTATTTATATCCCCTATTTTGTAAACTTATAGCGTCACTAAAGATATTTTTCGAATACATATCGGCTCTACCATCGATAAAAACTTTTATATCGTTATAAATTAAATATCCACCATAATCGTAATAATTAAACAAACGTGAAGGATTTTCTTTTTTGATATAATTAATAATATTATCTGATATTGGTTTTTTATGATAATTTTTTATTAATTTTTGACTTAGGGTTAAAGAACAAGCAATGATTGATAAAAAAATAGGTATAATTGCCCAACTTTTAATTCCTATTTTATTAGGCTCAATAAAATTAAATATAATAAATGTAGCTGTAATATATAAAAGTGGTGTAAATCTGATACTTTTAAATCCTAGTACTAAAAATACTCCTAGGACTAAGAAATCAATTAATTTAATTTTATGTTTAGTTAAAATCATGGTAATAATAATAGAACCTAATACTAGAAAATCACTATAGTCGTTGAAATTGTTTAAACTAGGACTTGCCCATTCGACAATATTGTTAATCATTGAACTATCTTGCATATTTATATAAGGATATGACCATATTTTTATTCCATGGGGATTTATGGCTAGAACTAAAAAGCTTATAACAGCTACTATTAAATATTTTTTTAATTGGTTTTTAGTAAGACGATTATTAGTAATTTTACCAAATTTTAAATTAAATAAACCGGTTATAAAAAATAGTATACTTAGTAAATAAACTAAATTAGATGATCCCCCATGGACATTAGCCCATAAAAAGCTTATTAATGGTAAGAAATAAATTTTTGATGAATTAGTATTATTATAGTTATCAAATAAAAGATATAAAGTAATTGCTAATAAAATATAACTTATCATATGAGGTCTTGGTAACAATACTCTTGAAAAAGTTAATAAACCAAGTAAGGACCAAATAATAGTAAAGAAAATATTTTTAGTAATTTTTTCTTTTTGAAATTTATATAGTAAAAATATTAATAAAGTATATGTGGAAAGGCAAAAAATAAAGGCACTAGCGTCTTTAAAAATAATTTTGTACAAATAAAGGATAACTTCACTTAACCATTCGTGGGAAAACCAATATAAATGATTACTGATACCATACCAAGAAAATATATCATAATATGGTATTTTTAAATTAGTCACCATATATTCACCAGCTTTAATATGCCAGTAATAATCATTACCAAAAGCAAAAGAAAAAATAGCTAGTAATAAAAGACCAAAAAATATTACAATAGGAAACCAATCTTTCTTTTTTTCCATCATACTTCACCTATTGAAAATTTTAACATAATATTATTATTCTAAGCAACTACCTTTAGTACAATCTTCTCCTTTTTTATAAATTGTTAGTTGCTCTTTACTATCACAAGTTACTAATAATAAATCACTAACATTATCATATCCTTCGTTACTAAGTCTTGTTTCTAACCATTTAATATCTTTTTTGATAGCGAGTAAATTATTTTCCATTATTTGACCATCAATTACTAAGTTAGCACATAATCCTTTGTAAGTAACTTTTGTCTTAGTATCGCTTGGTGTTAGTGGAGCGTATTTACTTTTAGGTAAGAAACTTATCTTACCATTAGCTTCCATTATGGCATACTCTATCTCACTAATATTAAAATAACCACTAGTTCTTGCTTCTTGAAGTAAAGAACTTATATCAATTTTGGCTTTTTCGACATTATCTTCAATAATTTTTCCATCTTCTATAATGATTATTGGTGAACCGGTGACAAATCTTCTAAGTTTTATACTTTTAGCTGTAAAGTGAGATATTAAAATTGACACTATTGTATAGATTGACATAACGATTAATCCGTTAATAAAATGGGATTCTAAATCAAGTGATATATCGGCTGCTACACTACCGATTGTAATACCGACTATATAGTCGTATAAATTAAGTTGTGATAGTTGTTTGCGTCCCATTGCTTTAGTAAGAAAGAAAAGAGTTATAATTGAAAATATTGATTTTAACGTAATATAAAAGTAGTCCATAATAATCACCGTTATTATTATGGACTATTATTTTTAAAATAAACCTGTTATTTCTTCATCTTGATTAATATCTATTTTCTCTAAATTAGGTACTTTAGATAATCCTGGCATAGTGAGAATATCACCTAATAAAACAGTTATAAAAGAAGCACCGCGATATAATTTTATATCTTTAACAGTAACTTTATAATCTTTTGGATAACCTAAATTATTAGGATCATCACTTAGCGAATACTGTGTTTTAGCAATACATACAGGTAAATTTTCATATTTTTTTAATTTCTTTATCTTAGATAAAATTTCTTCGCTATAAATAACTTCTTTAGCGTGATATACTTTTGAAGTTATCGTATTTATTTTTTCTATTATTGATAAATCGTTAGGATATAGTAATTTAAAGTCATTAGGTCTAGAACAAATAGCAACTACTTTTTTAGCTAAATTAATAGAACCTTTACCACCTGTTACATAACTATCTTCTACTTCAAAAGGAATATTATTAGTTTCACAATAATTTTTTATAACATTTATTTCTTCGATAGTATCTGTTTCATATTTATTTAAACAAACGATAAAATTGTTAGTAAAATTTTTCAAATTATCGATATGGGCGATTAAATTAGGTAAACCTTCTTTTACTTTATCGACATTTTCTTTTAAAATATCTTCTTTTGCTACTTTGGCATTATATTTTAAAGCTTTTAAAGTTACTACTAAAACAACACAACTAGGAGCGATGTTATTGTAACGACATTTTATATCGAAGAATTTTTCAGCACCTAAATCGGAACCAAAACCAGCTTCAGTTACAACATAAGGAGCCATAGCAAGTGCTAAATTAGTAGCAATAATACTATTACAACCATGGGCTATGTTAGCAAAAGGTCCCCCATGAACTAAAACGGGATTATTTTCTAGTGTTTGTACTAAATTAGGCTTAATCGCATCTTTTAACAGTGTAGCTAAAGAACCTTCCAATTTTAAATCTTTAGCTAAAACTTCTTTACCGTCATAAGTATACGCTAGTAAAATGTTACCTAACTTTTCTTTTAAATCCATTAAATCTTTTGATAGACAAAATATGCTCATAATTTCACTTGCTGCCGTAATATTAAAAGATTCACTTCTACTTACTTTGCTATTAATAGTTATATTTCTTAATGCTCGATCATTCATATCCATACAACGATTAAATACAATATTATTAGGGTCAATATTTAATTCGTTACCAAAATATAAATGGTTATCGATAGTTGCACTTATTAAATTATTACAACTACTGATAGCATGAATATCCCCAGTAAAATGTAAATTAATATCTTCCATAGGAACTATTTGAGCATATCCCCCTCCTGTAGCTCCTCCTTTAATACCAAAAACTGGTCCTAAAGATGGTTCACGTAAAGCAATTATCGTTTTACAATCAATTAAATTTAAAGCATCTCCTAGTCCTATACTTACAGTTGTTTTTCCTTCACCATACGGAGTTGGATTAATAGATGTAACTAATATTAATTTACCTCTCTCTTTATTAAGATATTTTTGATAATTAACTTTCGCCATATAATTACCATATAGGATTAAATCATCGGGATTAATTCCTATTTTAGAAGCTACTTCACGAATATTTTTTTTATTTGCTTTTCTAGCAATTACAACATCACTTTCCATGGTATCATCCCTTTCAATACATAAGTAGTATATCATATAAATATTTAATTATATCTATCATTTTAGCATATTTTGGTATATAATATGTTTAATCGGAGGTTTGTATGAAATATGTAGATAGTATTAAAAATAAAAATTATTCCAATATTTCAACTTTGATTAGTGCGATTATCTTTTTTATAATAGGTAGTGTAATCTTTACTAATCCTAATAATACGGTTATTTTTGTGGCTTATGTTTTAGGTGGTTCTTTTGTTATTATAGGTCTATTTAAAATAATTGCTTATGTTATGGCGAAAAAGAAAGAAAAAGAAACGTATATTAAGGATATAAGTATTGGTATTATCGCCCTTGTCTGTGGACTTATCTTTATTATATTCTCCAATACCATTGAATTACTTACAAGAATTATCATGGGTGCTTGGATTTTATTTAATGGTATTAATCTACTTGCTAAT
Organism: uncultured Bacilli bacterium; assembly: GCA_947627965.1. Taxonomy (GTDB): domain Bacteria; phylum Bacillota_I; class Bacilli_A; order RF39; family UBA660; genus RGIG3091. The sequence continues at coordinate 7,286 of CANQYA010000007.1, read as the reverse complement.
TCAATAAGGTTGTTACGTTCTAAAGATAATAGTGCTAAAGTATTATTAGTATTAGCTATTCTAATGATTATTAGTGGATTATATATGATATTAAAAAATAATCTATTATTCCAATTTATAGGGCTATTTATTATGATTTATGCTTTAATGGAAATTATTGGTTATATTTGTTTTGTGGGAAGAAGTAAATAAATATTTTTGTATCAAAAAATGTAAAATTTATTAAGTTATTAAAAATAATGTGTTACAATTAAGTTGAAAGTATATGGAGGTTTTTATGGAGTTAGTATCTAGTAATTTACGCTTAATTGTAATGGACAATTTTTTAGACTTTGGGAACAAAGTCGATAGTCACTTGAAACTGATGAGAGGAATTAATGATAATCGATTCAGTTTTATTGTGCCTACAACTCTACCTAGATTTGCTAGTGGTGAAGCAAAAGCTGTTATCGAAGAATCGATTAGGGCTAAAGATGTTTATATTTTATCAGATGTAACTAATTATAGTTGTACTTATACGATGCATGGTTTTACTAATCACAAAAGTCCTGATGATCACTACCAAGACATAAAAAGAGTTATATCGGCAATGAATGGAGCGGCGGAATCTATTAAAGTTATTATGCCGTTTCTTTATGAATCAAGGCAACATAAAAGAAAAGGTCGTGAATCACAAGATTGTTCTTTAATGTTACACGAATTAGAATACTTAGGAGTTAAAGGGATTTTAACTTGCGATGCCCACGATCCAGGAGTAAGAAATGCACTACATAATTGTTCTTTTGATAATATTTATTTAACGCATTCTATCTTAGATCAAATTATTGAAAGAGAAAACTTAGATTTTGAAAATTTAATTGTTGTCGCACCGGATACAGGAGCATCTGACCGTGCCGAATATTATGCCAATATTTTAGGTTCTAATATAGGACAATTTACTAAAAGACGTGACTACACTCGCATTGTCAACGGTAAAAATCCTATTGTTGCTCATGAATATATCGGAACTGATGTCAAAGATAAAACAGTTATCGTAGTAGACGATATGATTTCCTCTGGTCAATCAATGTTAGATGTTGCCGAAAGGTTAAAAAATTTAGGAGCTCAAAAAATATTTTTAATTGCTTCTTTTGCCTTATTCAGTGATGGTGAAAAAAGTGTCGATTTATTTCAAAATGCTTACGCCAATAATGTTTTTAATAAACTATATACTACTAACCTTTCTTATGTTCCTCTCGATACTAAGAAGTTAGAATGGTTTAACGAAGTAGACTGTTCAGAACACATCACTAAAATAATAGATAGTTTAAATAATCACCATTCGATAAGTTCATTACTAAACGGTAAGGAAAAGATACTAGAAAAAGTATACAATGCTAAAGGAAAAAAGGATCTTTATTGATCTCTTTTTTTAATTATTTAATATACTTGAAATAGTATCTTTATAATCTTTTATCGTATTTTTATATTCCGTAATTTGCTCTTTTAAATTATTTATTTCTTCTTCTAAATCTCTTTTTTCGTTTTCCATAACGTCTATTTTTTCATCGTATTCTATATGCAAAGAATTAATTTTTTCTTCATAATCATTAATCATATTTCGGTAGTATTCAATGGTACTATTTTCGTATCTTTCTTCTAATTCTCTATTATAGTTATCAATATTATTTTTTAATATATCTATATTTTTAGAGGTAGCAGACACCGTTATTTCATTATTACTTAATCCTTCGTAAAAGTGAATTCTTTTATTAGCTAAATCGTCTAAAAGTGAATTAACTAATTTATTTAAGGAAGTCATCGTTTCTTTTTGATGGATAAATATATAATGATTGTCTTCACAGGAAGTATAATAATTTTCGTAATCACTGTAATAGTTTATTTCTATTTTTAAGTTATTACCAAGATGCTCATCAACTTTAAAATTAATATTATGATAATAATCAATAATTACTAACTCATTATTCATTTCATAATTTGTTTCGTATTTTTCTAATTTAAAAGAATTAGGTACCCCTTCTATAAAATTAATATTAGTTATATCCCATGTCGTTATGCCAATAGCAATACCTAACGTCGATAAGGATACTAGAAACATGATAAAAAGTTTTTTAACATCGTTACTTCTATTAAAAATGAAATTAAAAATAATTGTTAGAATACCAATATTTAAAGTGATACATGACAATATTCCTAAAAATATTCCAAAGTAAAATACTCCTTTAAAAATTATGATTATATCTATAATTAAACTTGCAAATAACATTAATAAAGAAAAGATAAAAGGAAGAGATAAAAAGATAATAAAGATCTTTATACACCACATTACTATTGAACCCAAAACTTTAAATATTACATAATTACGTTCTTTCTTTATAATTACTTCTTTCCTAATAGGTTGATTATTTTCTAAAATATTATCTTTTTCTTTTAAGTCTACTACTTTATCTTTTTTAACTAAAGTATTTTCATTTAAATTAAGTTTCTCATAATGATCTAGTACTCTAATTTTATAAACATATATAAAGATAATAATACTTAGTATGATATAGATTACACTTAAAACAAAGTTAAAAATGCTTGAAAGAATATTACCTATCTTTAATCCAAAATTCATAAATATATCTACTCCTAATGAATAAATATATTGAACTGGTATATTAAATAATAATAAGATGATAACTACAATAATCATTTCAAAAATTATTTTCAAAATATTTTTTAATTTAAGATTTCTAAATATTTTACATGTTCTATTTATTATGTCTAAAAGTTCGTCAACTAAGTTGCTAGTTATATTTTTGTTACGATAATTATTAGATATTTCTTTAATTTCGTCATTAGTTAAGTCGTCTAAAGTGCACCCAAAAATCTTACACATGGATAATAATTTATCCATTTCGGGATAAGTTTGTCCTCCTTCCCATTTAGATACAGCCTGTCTTGAAACATCTAACATATCTGCTAATTGTTCTTGAGAAAGTTTATTATTTTTTCTCAAGGTTTGTAATTTTTCACTAAACTTCATTTTCCCACCTCACCAAAAATTTTATAATAAAACCCTGTTGCGTTCTACCAGTTTTAAGTTGTTTTTTGTCAATTTTAAGTTGCATAACCTATTATAACTCTTATTTATCAACAAAGTGAATATTATTATTTCATTAACATATAATTAAATGGTGAATTTATGAAAATAAGTTTTTTATTAGTAATTTTTATAATAATTATTATAAGTATTTTAGTAACTCTTTTACTACTAGATAATTTTAATTTAAGAAAAGAAATGAAAAGCGATGTCCTTGATAAAAATATTATTGCTATAAGTAATGATACAACCTTTTTAGAAAGAAAGATAATCGGTAAATCACAAAATCCTAATTACAAAATTAAAACTTATTACCCTTTTACTTCGTATCAAACTTTAAATACAACCGTTGAAGATAAGATTAAAAAAGAAATTGATAGTCTAAAACAAATAGCTATGGAAAATATGCCTTCCCCTAATCAATACTATTCTTTAAATATTAATTATGAAAGTTATAGTTACAACAGTTATCTATCTTATGTTTTTTATATAAGCACATTTACTGGTAATGATAACTCCCATAACACCATTTGGACAGTTACTTACGATAAAAATACTGACACTTTTATAACTATTGAATTTCTTGCTAAAAAATATCCTTCGCTACTAGATAACATAGCAATTGAAACAAGGAAAATATTAGAAAAGGACAAACGTTTTACAGTAGATAATGATATAAAAGATATGTTGATCGACGGTACCATTCCTAATGAAGATAATTTTAAATCTTTTGCTTTTAGTGAAAATGGACTTATAATTTTCTTTGAGCAAAATCAAATCGCTCCTTCAAGCCTTGGTGACTATGAAATAACAATCCCCTATCATTTATTATTTTAATTATCTCTTAACTTAGCTTCGACAATAAGTTGTTTTGTTTTATCACTTTGGTTACAGGTAGTTAAAATTAATTTATTATTATAATCATTTATTTTTATTGACCCTACTTTTTCTTCGTTGTAAATATCTATTACTATATATTCATATTTTTTATTATTGTAGTAAACATTAATATCGTCACCTTTAACTAATTTATCTATATCGTTAAAGTAAGCTAATTCACCATTGCCACTATGACCTGCAAAAACTAATATGCTATTGTCATAATTAGGCATAACTGAACCACTTAACAATTCAATATTCTTATTAACATCATTATTTAAATCATTTATATCATAAAATCCTTTTTTAAAATATAATTTAGGTATTTCTAAAACACCTATATAATTAGAATTACTTTTTTTTATTAAAACTGGTGTTTTAACTTCTTGTTCATCGATACTTAAGTTATCATTATCTACCTCTATCATTAAAGGTTTAAGTTCCTCGTTTTCTATATTTTTTTTATTTAATTTATAGATGTTATAATTAGAAAAGATTATGATGGCGATAATTATAAAAGATTTTCCTATTAAAGAAGGAATATTTTTATGCTTTTTTTCTACCATACATTACCAATCCTATTCCTAAAGCAAACAATAATATACTAATAATGTTGATTATCGAAATTTCTTTGATAGAAGTATTTGGTACATCAAATATTTTTTCATTAGTCATATCCGCTTTTACTACTTCGCCATTTTCCTTTATTTCAAAAAACATCTTTTCTTCATTTAACAAATATCCTTCTGGTGCTTTGCTTTCTATTAAATAAAACTTTCCTATAAATAAATTATCAATAATTATATTACCCAAATCGTCAGTAACACCTTCAAATATTAATTGAGCATCATCAACCGAATCTTTATAATAATATATTTGAATAGTTGTGTTAGGAAGTGGTTCACTAGTACTCAAATCTTTTTTATTAAATTCTAGCGTACCCTTCTCTAAATAATTTTTTAAAGTTAAAGATAATGACACTATCGGAGTATTAAAATCTTGATATTTTAAAGTAAAATATTGTTTTTTAGTATCAAGAACATGCCCATTTACCGTTGCTGTTTCAACTAAATAATAATTACCTAAATATAAATTACTTATTTTTATATAACCATCTTTAGTTGTATAAGTATCTATCAATGTATCTTTTTTATAAATTAGTGAACCATCTTGAGAATAAATGTCACTACCTGCATACAATTGATAAGTTACATTATCTAATAATATTTCTTCATAATAATAACTATTGTTATCTAACACTAACTTTTCACCGTATTTATGGATTTCAACCTCTCCTTTTACTTGTTTGTTAGCAAAAATTACTTCAAGGATCATACCTAAATCTTCGTCATAAATAAAATTACTATTTTCATTTATAGAGAATTTTAAAGGTTCATTATTCCATATATAACCATCAATTGTTTGATTAGGTAATTCTTCAATTTGATAATTTCCTGTCTCTAGTGCATAAGGCGTAGTAAAAACACCTTTAACAGTTTGAAAAACGCAAACTTTTTCTTTAGTTGGATAACTAATATTTTGACATACGTATTCGTTAGTATCTAAGTTTTTTATTTTAAATTTAATATTATCTCTTAATATAATTTTTTTAGAATCCATATCAACTTTTACTAAGCGTAATTTGGCTTTTATTTTGGCATTAGAAATAACTTTGGTCAATGGTTCGTCATAACTTTTATCTACATCTATTTCAAAGTCTTGCATTTTTTCAAAACCACTCTGTGAATTTACTTGTTTGACAATGTATTTACCAAAAGGAAGTTTAACTCTCAAATATCCCTGTTCATCTGTCGTTTTACTTGCAAATAACTTCATATTTGATTTTAAATAAAATTCAAAAGTAACATTGGGCTCTGCTTTTAATATTCCTGTTCTGCCATCTGCTAAAACTTTGAGAAAAACTATATCTCTAGTAATTACTTTTTCATATACTGTAACTTTAGGAGAAAGATTATCTACAGTTATTTCAAAATAATATTTGGTAGGATCAAGAGTATAACCATAACTACTTCTTTCTTCTTTTAAATAAAATTTTCCTACTTTAGGTAAAATATCACTTTTGCCCAAAGAATTATCGCCAATTACAACTTCTCCAACCCGAACGTCATCTAAGGTGTAGACGCCATATACCGCACCACTTAATCGAGCATCTCCCTGTGGTATGATTGATAGATTGTCTTTATCTTTTTTTTCAACAATAACTTCGCCTGCATAACTAGTTAAAGTAACTTCGCTAGTAACAGAGCCATTTAGCCCAAAATAACCCATTTTTTGTGAAGATTTATTAATTCCTACAAAAATAGTTGTTGGATCATTGGTATATGTTTTTTTCTTTAAAGTTAAAGATATTGTTCCTTTCTTATCAGGAATAACTTTTAGATAATCGCCATCTATTCTAATATTTCCACCTACAGAATTTACAATTTCATAATCAGAAAGAACACCTAGTTCATCCTTTACACTGCTTTCCATACCAATAGGTATTGTCATTTCTTCTTCATTAAATTTAGGTTTAATATAATGGGAATTAACTAAAGCCATTATTTCGTTTCTTTCGTGTTCGACACTTATATAATCACCATGACCAAACTCTTGAGTCCAAAACTCTACTGTTTGTCCACTAATTGTCTCCCAAATTAAAGCCTGGGTAGCCATCCTATATTTTAATGTTTGATGAGTAGGATAACTATAACCATAATAACCTATTAATTGAATTTTATCATTAATTTGAGGTGAATAAGGAGAATTGCCCCATCCTTCTTCGCCATTATAATCATTAGTTATGACTTCTACTCCTGGTTCTACACAGTACACGACTTTACCATTAATATCAAATGTTCCATATTGACCATATAGAGAATCTTTATTACCTCCATAAGTTTTAACATATACGCCTGGTATTCTGTTGACTGTTAAAGTAGATGCTGAAACTTTATCTATTTTATTAAATGATAAAACCGTAATTAAGATTGAAAATAAAAATACAAATATTGCCTTTTTTAATAAACTTTTTTTCATAAAAAAATAACCTCCTCAAGAAGATTATTATCTTTTTGTTAATCATTTTCCTTAATTAAATTAAAAATTTTTAGCGAATTTCTGCACAAGTACCCTCATACGGCTCGTAAAAACAATGATTTAAGTAGCGTCCGCTTAATTCCTGATCATACCATAAAGGAACACACTCAGTTCCATCGCTCGGTGAATAAAACCACAAAGCATTAGTAGCAGGATGATAGTATTCACCATTAATGTTACGCAGTGCTAACTCTTTTTCAAGGGTAGTAGCACCTCCATAAAA
>CANQYA010000006.1 GCA_947627965.1 uncultured Bacilli bacterium | reverse complement strand
GTGGGACTTGAACCCACACGATATTGCTACCACTGGATTTTGAGTCCAGCGCGTCTACCATTCCGCCACTCAGGCATATAGAATTAATTTTCTATATATTTTGAATCATATAAATCAACTGGATCACTTTCCTCATTAACCACCATATCAAATTTAGGTAAATCTTCTTTTGAAGAAAGTCCAAAATAATCTAAAAATTCACTAGTAGTTTGATAAAGTATAGGTCTACCTGGTAATTCACTACGACCAGATTCTTTTACTAATCCTTTAGCAACTAATTTCTTTATCATTTCTCTACTACTTACACCTCTAATTTCGTCAACCATTAAACGTGTTATAGGTTCATTATACGCAATTATTGCTAAAGTTTCAAGTGCTGATTGTGATAAATTATTATTTTCTTCATTAGTAAGCAATTTTTGATAATATTCTCGATGTTCTTTTTTAGTGGTAAGTTTAAAAGTATTACCTAAGAAATTAATTCTTATTCCACGATCAGATTGTTCATATTTATTTTTTAAGGAAATTACTAATTCTTTAGCTTCCTCGTCATTTAATTCCAATATATCTTTAATTTGATTTATCGTTAATCCATCATCACCGACAACAAATAATAATCCTTCCAAAACTGCTTCTTTATTCATTAGCCACCTCGCACATTATCGTTCCAAAATTTTTTTCTTGAGTAATCAATAACTCATTAACTTTAGCCATTTCTAATATAGCTAAAAACGTTATAACGATATACTCTTTACTAAATACATCAAATAATTCTAAAAAGTTAACTTTCTTCTTTTCTTTTAATATATTCCTAATTGATACTCGTCTATCTTCAATCGACATTTCTTTTTGTGTTACTTTAGTAGGTAAAGGTTCACTATCTTTTTGACGTTCTAAAAATTTCTTAAAAGCATCTATTAAGTCATCTAAAGTTACATTGCTATTATTAATTACTGTTGCTTCGTCTAAATAATTATTTATATTTTCAGGTAATTTAGTGTATATTTTTTGCCTTTCTTCTTCTAATTCTTTAAATTCATTAGTTAAATCTTTATATTTTTGATATTCTATTAAACGATTTACTAATTCTTCTTTAGGATCAGGTTCTTCTATTTCTTCGTTTTCTTGTTTAGGAAGTAATAATTTAGACTTCATTTCGATTAATTCTGCTGCCATAACTAAATAACTACTAGCTATATCTAAATTCATTTTTTCCATTTTATTTATATAATCTAAATATTGATCAGTAATTAATTCTATTTTTAAATCTAATATATCCATTTTTGCTTCTTTTATTAGGTGTAATAAAAGATCAAGTGGTCCTTCAAATTCATTTATTTTAATTTCTATATTCATTATATCACGTCCAATTGTCAAATTAATTATATCAGTAATGTTATTTTATTGCAAAAGAAAAAAGTTTCGCATGAAACTTTAGGTTAGTTCTTTGGTTTACAAAATAAACTAAAGATAAAGGTAAATATAATTGCTGATGTAATACCTGATGCGGTTAAATCAAACATACCTGTTAAAATACCAATTAAGCCATATTCTTGGGCTTTAGCAAGAGCCCCATGGATAAGAGAATGTCCAAAACTAGTAATAGGTACTAAAGCTCCTCCTCCGACATACGCTATTATTTTGTCATAAATACTGAAAGTATCTAAACCGGCTCCTATTATTACAAATAAACTAGTAATATGTCCTGCTGATAATTTAGTATTATCTAATATTAATTGTCCTAACATCGATATAAATCCTGCAAAAAGGAAGGAATATAAATATATCATTTTACCGCCTCCAAACTAATCGCATGAGCAATAGAATTAATATTTTCGTGTTGATAAACGAAAGTTGGTGAAAATAAAGCTCCTGTTGGTACAAATAAAACTCGTTCTAATTCTCCACGTTCCATTTTAGGTAATATTTTAGCATAATTAACTAAAGCACTACATACAGGACCCGATCCTCCTGCCATAACTTCTTCTTGTCTAGATAAATCATATAACATTGTACCTGCATCATCGTAATTATCACTAATATCAATACCATATTCAGTATGCATATAGTCTATTAATATTTCTTTACCATATACTCCTAAATCTCCTGTTAATATTAAATCATAATAATCTGGTTCTCTTTTTAAAGCTTTTAAATGTTCATAAATAGTATCGCCCGCAGCACAAGCCATTACTGCTCCCATATTAAAAGGATCATTTTGTCCCATATCAACTACTTTACCGATAGTAGAAGATTCAACTCTTATATTAGTTTTATCTTTAGTTAAATAAATACTAGCTCCTCCTGTCGAGGTAAAAGTTGCTGTTTTAGGTTTAGGAGCTCCATATTCAACAGGATTTCTAAATTGTTTTTCACTAGACATATTATGAGAAGAAGTAGCCGAAATACAATTTTTTATTTTTCCCCCATCGATTAAGCTTGCTCCTAAAATAATTCCTTCCGCACTTGAAGCACAAGCACTATAAATACCAAAGAAAGGAATATCAAATTTTAAAGCTGCATAACTAGATGAAGTTACTTGATTTAATAGGTCTCCTGATATTAATAAATCAATATTTTTTTTATCTTTTTGAACTTTCTTTAATAAAATATCAATACTATCAGTTAGAAGTCTTACCTCAGCTTGTTCCCAAGTTTTCTCACCATTATATAAATTGTCATAACATTTATCAAAACCTCTTGTTAATGGTCCATCTTTTTCATATGGTCCTACTACGGTTGAATAACCTCCTATATAGACATTATCATATTTATAAGTCATATTATATTCCTCCCATCAACAAGTACCTAATGGTTCCAAATAACCAAGCAGCAACTATTCCATATAAGATAACTGAACCAGCTAATTTAAAAATATTCATTCCTAATCCATAGATAGGTCCTTCCTTACGGTATTCAATTCCTGCACTAGTCATCGAATGAGCAAAACCAGTTATGGGAATAATTAGTCCACATTTAGCAAAAGTAACCCATTTGTCAAAGAAGCCTAAAGCTGTAAATAGTGATGCGATAAAGACTAAAGTAACAATCATAAAAGTTGATGCATCTTTACTTGAAATATCTAAAAGATTAGAATATAAATCGATTAATCCTTGTCCTAGAGCACCTATTATTCCCCCTATTAAAAAGCTAATGATGGCATTTTGAACTCTTTTTTCAGTCGGTTTATGACGATCGACTATTTTCTTATATTCTTTTTTTTCCATTTATATCACCTATCAATATTTTTCCTAGTTTTATCGTTTTTATACAAAAAAATACTAACTAACTAATTTGTTTCTTAGTTTAGTTAATATTTTAGCTTCATTACGGGATACTTGTACTTGACTAATACCTAGTAATTCTGATGTTTCTTGTTGACTTTTATCTTCGTAGTACCTAGCATAAATAAGTTTTTTCTCATTATCATCTAAAGTATTAATTTCTTCTTTTAAATCGAGGATTCTCTCATCGTATCCTTTTTCTTCGTATTTTATTGAATCATATAAAGTTAATTCTTTTTCGTCATCTTCATTTAAAACGTAATCTAGACTTTTAACGTATTCACTAGCCATTACTGCTTCATTTATTTTTTCTATAGGTATTTCTAAGAAAAGAGATAATTCACTATTAGTTGGTACTTTCATATATTTTTGAGTTAATACTTCTTTAGCATGATTAATTGCTTTATTTAAAGTAAATAATTCGTTACTTATTTTTACAACTCTATTTTCTTTTATATATTTTAATATTTCCCCTTTAATATATATATAGGCATATGATGCAAAATCACTACCTAAATCTTTATTGTAATTTTCTAGTGCTTTCATTAATCCTATCTGTCCTACTTGACATAAATCTTCAAAATCATTTCCAAAACTATACTTATGGGCAATTTTATAAATCATATTACTATAATCATTCTTCATTTTCTTTCTCCTTAAATATTAATTATATTAAATGCATTTAGTTCGTTAGTAGATAAATATATTTTATCGTTGTCGATGATATTTATTTTTAATTTAGCATTGTTATAATATCCACATATCAATAACTTTCCATCTTGACCAATTAACTTTTTATATTTATCAATAATAAATTCTATTTGATTATTAGAAATAATACTTACTTTTTCAAAATTAAGAAGTAGATACTTAATACCTGCTTTAGTAATCATATTATCAATAACTTCTAAATTATTAATTGTATTGTTATTAATATCTCCTATTAATCTTGCAAAGAGAATTCCCCTTTTATATTCAATTTCAATATGTAGCATATTCTACTCTCCTCACTTATTAAATAATAGAACAAATTATTTGAAATTTATACTTATTCGACAAAAGAAGTCAATTTTTTCATATGACTATTTTCGACATTTATTAATGGTTCTAATTATATATATGACATAATTATATTTTTTCCTAAAAAAAGAGATAATATTTTTAAATAATATCTCCTGTTAAAATATTTCTTAAAGTATTTAATAAAGTTTTAAAATATCCTAGTTTAAAAACGTCTTCATCTACTATTAAATCTACTTCTTTAATCATTTTACCATTATCTTTAACTAATACTTTACCTATTATGTCACCTTTTTTTAAAGGAAGTTTAATATCATTAATTTCAGTTTCTATATCATAGGTTTTACTTATTTCACTTTTCTTTTTTAAAACACTTATATCCTCATTAATAGTAGTGTTTACTTGGTCTTTGGTTCCTTTATCAATATCGATAGTTGTAATTATATCGCCTTTTTCTTTTACTAAATCTACTTTATAAATATTAAAGCCATAGTCAAGTAATTGTTGTGTTTCTTCGTTTCTTACTGAACCTTTAGCTTCTCCTAAGACGATAGCAATTAGACGCATACCATCTCTTTTAGCAGTAACAGCCATGCAGTAACCAGCATTATCAGTAAAACCAGTTTTTAAACCATCTGCTCCTTCGTAAAAACGCACTAGTTTATTAGTATTAACTAACCAATATTTATTAGGTGTATCTTGGCGAATATAATCTTCGTAGACACCAGATATTTCTAAAATTTCGTCATGTTTCAATAATTCTTTAGCAATAATAGCCATATCATATGCCGAAGAATAATGATTGTCTTCATCTAAACCAGTTGAATTAACAAAATTAGTGTTCTTTAAACCTAATTCTTTTACTTTATCGTTCATTTGCTTAACAAAAGCTGTTTCGGTTCCAGCAATGCGTTCAGCTAAGGCTACGGTGGCATCATTCGCACTTGCCATAGTAATTCCTTTCATTAAATCTCTTACACTCATTTCTTCACCAGTCTGTAACCAAATTTGTGAACCACCCATTCCTGATGCATTACTACTAACTTTTATTTTTTCATCCCAAGATAAGTTACCATTCTCTATATTTTCCAAAATGATTATTTGGGCAACCATTTTCGTCATAGATGCTACTGCTACTTTATCATTTTTATTTTTTTCATATAATATTTCCCCTGTCGATGCTTCCATTAAAACGCCACTTCTAGCATTCGTTAATAAATCTTCATCAGCATTTACATAAATTGGAAAAAGAAGAATACCAATCAATAATATAATTATAATTTTTTTCATTATTTCACCTCTAATTAATAATTATGACTTAAATTAAATTTATATTTATAAATATCAATTTTTTTGTTTATTTGTCATCTTTTGTAATATAAATAGAGATTTATTGACATATAATTTCTTAGCAATATAATAAAAAATAACGGAGGATTATATGAAAAGAAAAGTTACAATTGCAGTAGTAGTTGTAGTTTTAAGTTTTGTAGTAATCATGGCAACTAATAAAGTTTCTTCAATAAGTAAAGATGTTTCTAAAAATGATAATGAATTAACTTTTAAGGAAAAGTTAGCTCTCCTTGGCAATATTAATGAAAAGATTAATTATTTTAACAATAATTATATAGATAGGTACATTAGTTATAAAAATAAACATCAAGATAAAAATAATCAACTTATTGTTTTAGAAGTAAATATTGGTCTCGATCAAGAATTTTATACTAATATTAAAAAAAGTAATAATTTAGATACTACTTATATACTAGTAAATAAATATAATTACTTAGAAGAAGACTATGTCCCATCAAATTTAGAAACAATTGATAGTAAATATTCTTTAGGAGAAAAAAAATTAGTTAATTTAGCTCGAATATCATTTGAATTTTTAGCTAAGAGAGCTAAAGAAGAAGGTTATAATATCAGAGCCGTATCTACTTATCGTAGTTACAGTTATCAAACTAATCTTTATAATAATTATGTAGATAAGGACGGGGTTAGCCTAGCTGACCAATACTCTGCCAGACCAGGATTTTCTGAGCATCAAACAGGTTTAGCTGTCGATGTCGATAATATTAGTAAAGATTTTAATAATTTTGAAAGTACGGAAGAATTTAAGTGGATGCAGGATAATAGCTATAAATACGGTTTTATTTTAAGGTATCCTAAAGATAAAGAATATATTACTGGTTATACATATGAACCATGGCATTATCGTTATGTTGGTGTCCAAATAGCAAGCCTTATTCATAAAGAAAATATTACTTATGAAGAATATTATGTTAAATATATAAATAAATAGATTTTTGATAAATAATTAATTTTTTAATGTCCCAATAGATACAACATAAACGCCGTCTTCTCTTTTATAGGAATAATTTGCCCCTGTTAATACTACTAAAAAAGCTGGTTCACCACATTTTTGGGTATCGACACGATCCTTGAATTTTAAAAGATTATTTACAGCTTCGTCAATGTAACCGGCACCAAGTTTTATTTCTATTGCTCCCCATTTTCCACTACTCATTCTAAGTATGGCATCAATTTCAAAATCTTTTTCATCACGATAAAAAGTTATATCTCCACCATAAAATTGAGTATAAATTTTTAAATCTCGCATACATAGTGCTTCAAACAAAAAGCCAAAAATATTTAGATCTTGAAGTAAATCATTAGGTTTCATATCAAGTATGGCAGTAGCAATCGATGGATCAACAAAATATTTTTTTGGTTTAGTACGAAGGGCATATTTACTTCTAAAATTCAAGTTGGTAGCGTTAACATCTTCTATTACAAATAATTTTTCCAAAGTATTCAAATAATCTATTAAAGTTGGTCGCGAAATGTCGTCATCAAAATTATTTTTAATATCACCTTCTATAGTTGAATTAGCAACTTGAGTTGAAACATTTCTTGCCAGGCTCCTTAAAACATTTAACATTTTAATTGGATTTCTTTCTACCCCATCTACTGTTCTTACTTCTTCATGCACTAACGATTTAACATACTCTTTAGCAAACCTATATTTAGCATCGCTTTTAACCTCAATGGAAGCTGGCCAACCACCTCTTACAATAACACTTGCTAAATCTTCTAACGATAATTTAGAGACCCCTGAGACATCTTTTCCTTCGATAATATCGGAAAAAGATACTTCACCAGTGGATTCACCTGACTCAAATAAACTCATTGGACGCATTAATACTCGCGAAATTCTACCTGTTCCTGTATGCATTGTTTCACCTTCACTAGGTTTAGCAGAACCAGTAAGAATATATTGTCCTTTTTGTCCTGTATGGTCAACGTCCGTTCTAATTGAATCCCATACAACAGGATACATTTGCCATTCATCAAACATTCTTGGCTTTTCACCACTTAAAAATAGTGACGGCTTAGTATTTTTTATTTCCTCATATTCTTGTTTCCTATCTGGATTTTGAAATTCAATTATACTTTTGGCATGATGAAAACCAGTAGTAGATTTTCCACACCATTTGCAACCTTCGATAAGCACTGCCCCCATTATTTCCATAAGGTCATCTATTTCTTTATCAACAATCCTTGGTAAATAACTCATATTACCCCTCCTTTTCATAAAATAAATATACCATTATTTTACAAAAAAAGCAAATTTCATTTTACATTTTGAGAAAAAATATTCCTCTTTCTTATATCTTTACTAAAATATCTATCAAAAAAAATGACGAATAAAACTTATTCATCATTAATATCTAATTTATCAACTTCGACACCGCTTATTACATCAAATTTTTTACTTATTTTTTCCGTTGTAATATATACATTTTCCACATCTTTATTAACAATTTGAATACTCTTAGCTAACTTATCCCAACGTTCTTTATATCTTGAAAACTCTACTCCTAATTTATTTAATTCTTCATGAATAATAGATGTATACTTATCTCTTTCTATATTTTTCATAATCATTTGAATAACTGTTAAAGTTGATATTAACGTTGTCGGTGATGTTATCCATACTCTTTTTTTATAAGCATAATCGATTAAATCAGGGTGATAGGCATTAATTTCTGCAAAAATAGCTTCAGCTGGTAAAAACATAATAGCTTGATTGCTAGTAACATCAGGAATAATATATTTATTACTTATATCGTCAATATGTTTTCTAACATCTATTTTAAATTGTTTTTCATAATTATTTCTTATTTCTTGAGGAACATTCTTATCGACCATCATACGATAATTTTCTAGCGGAAATTTAGAATCAATAGCAATAACACCTAAAGGTTGTGGTGCGAAAAGCACAGAATCAGCTATATTACCGTTAGGAAAAGTATACTGCAAAGCAAAAATTTTATCATTTTTTTCACCGAATACACTAGTTAAAATATGTTTTAAATTAACCTCGCCAAATATACCACGACTTTTCTTATCAGTTAATATACTTTGCAACGATACTATATCATTAGATAAGCTCTCAATCTTTCTTTGAGCTTCATCAATTTTACTTAATCTTTCTAAAACATTAGTAAAGGTTTTATTCGTTTTCTCAAAATTTTGATCAAGTCTTTCATTTACTTTATCATTTATACGATTTAATCTTTCTTCTAATTTTACATTTAATTTGTCAAAATCATCGTTTAACCCTTTAGTTAAATTATCTTTAAACTCATTTATTTCATTATTAATATTTACTTCAAATCTTCCTAATCTTTCAACTACATTACCTTCATTTATACCTTTTTTTAAAAGTAAAATAAGTATTAATATAATTAAAATAACTAATAAAATAATAATTGCTAACTCCATAACTATACTCCTAATCTATTCCTAATTTTTTATTGATTATCTTTGATAATATATAAGTAAAAAGCAATAAAATTAATAACATTATCATTGTTTTAATATCCGTTATACTTTCTAAAAGACTTTTACCTATAAATCCCCAAAAATAAACAATAGAAAGTTTACCTATTAAAACACTAAATAAAAATTTTCTATAATCAACATTAACTAAACCACAGGCTATATTGATTAAAAAAGCTGGAGTAAAAGGTAAAGCAATAATAAGAACTAAATTACTAAATTTTATATTTCTTACCTTATCCATAATTCTTTTTAATTTCTCTTTATTACTAGCTTTACGCATTAATATATTGCTGAATAATTTAGAAAAGAAAAAATAAGACAAAAGACAACCTGTACAAGTTGCTAACCAAGATATGATAAAACCTATAAAATTACCAAAAGCTATCATATTAAAAGCGATAAATACACCTAATGGTAAAATAGGTATAATCGATTCTAATAATATTAATAATATACCAAAAGGTACACCAAACTGTTGTAAATAAGAAGTAATTACTTGTACTAATGAATCAATCATTTCTGTCATCTTCGTCACCTTTTATTATTATATTACAGTTTTAATCATTTTAAAAGTACAACTACTACTTAATTTATAATGCTGATAACAATACATTAATACTGTTAAACATAGCTAACATAAACAAAACACTAGTTAAAATAGAATTCCACTTAGGACTTATTTTCTTATCGTTATTTAACTTTACAAAGATATAAAGAATAATAATAATCATTGCCATATATAAGAAATAACAAGTTCTTGAAGAAGATGCAAATATAGTTGGCGAAAATCCCATTATAAATCTAGTAGCAAATCCTAATATAAAGATAAAGAAAGGAAAAGCATTACTTTTTTTGAATATTACTACTATCATGTAAATAATACTACATATTAATAATATGGATAAAACTATTGGTATAACGTTATAAGATTCAGAAAAAGGAGGAACAATATTACTATTAAATGCTCCATAAATCTGTTCAAAATTAGGAAATAATAAGCATAAATACTGTTTAAATATAGTAAGCATATAAACAAGTATCGCACTACTAATGGCAATAACTTTAGTTATACTATATTTAGAATATATATAAGCTCCCATAGCAAGAAAAGTAATAAATAATATTAAATATATTTTATTAGCTATCAATATATTAAAAGTTGGAACTATCCCCAAATAAGCTTTATCCAAAATACCATAATCACTATAATATGGTATACGTACTGCCGTTTCTACCGCATAACGATTCCAATTACCTGGACATGTAAATATAAATATTAACATTAAAAAGGTAATTAATAGACATAGAATATTATATTTACTAAGTTTCTCTTTTTTGATAAAGCAGTTATAAACAAGGTACAAAAGATTAAATACAAATAAAACCATACACATTTGTTCCAAATTAGCAGAATATAAAAGACCGATAACCGCAAAAACATATATTAACCAATGAACTTTTACGCCTCTTTCCCTTTGAATTAAAGGATAAAAAGATAGTAGTCCTAAACTAAAAGTCCATACATAATTTGTAGTAGTAGCTATCCACCCTGCACTACTCAAGTCGACAAGAGGATATTGTAAAAGTAAAAAACATCCTATATAATTTGTCAATGTATCTTGCTTTTTATTTACTAAAAGAAGAATAATATAAGCAGTTATAGTAAATAAAAAACTATCTAAAATTTTCCATATAACTTCATTTAAGTTGGTAATAACAATAAGAACTGACTCAATAATTAACCTACTCGACCAAAGTCTATAATGATACGATAAAAATCCAAAATAAGTATATTTTTTTAAAAAATTAGCATATAAGATATCGTCTTTTAAACCCGTAGTAAAAAATAAATGAAAATATAAAATTATAAAAAATAACAATATAAAGGGAATTGTTTTTTTGTTTAAAAACTTTTTCATTATAACAGCAAACCTTTCTCAAATTTATTTTCTATTTCTAAATTCATTATAACAAAGTTGTCTTCATTTGTATAGTTTATAAACTTATAAGAAATTAATTTATGTCCATAATATAAATGGTGATGATATGGAATTATTATTTTTATGTATCAAAATTTTTTGTGTACGTATTCTCGATGTATCTTTAGGTACTTTTAGAACAGTTATTACCGTTAAAGGTAAATCTTTATATGCTAGTTTAATTGGTTTTGTCGAAGTATTTGTTTGGTTTATTATTGTAAGAGAAGCTTTAAATACTGATATCGATAGTATTTGGATAGCAATATCTTATTCCTTAGGTTTTGCAACCGGAACTTATATTGGTAGTTTTATATCTAATAAATTTATTAAATCTAATTTTTCATACGAAATTATTACTTCTAATTATGAATTAGTAAATATCTTAAGAGAAAAAGGATATGCTGTTACAGTGTTTAATGTAAAAGGAAAAGATGATAATAATGATAAATATATGTTATTGTTAGAAATCAATAATAATTCGTTAAACTTGTTAAAAAATATGGTTAAAAAAATAGATAAACAAGCTTTTGTCATTGTAACAGAAACTAAATTTGTCCAAAATGGGTATTTCAATAACTTATAATGGATAATAACTTACAATTATTAATTGCTTATTTTATCCCTTTATAGTAAAATTATAACTACTTGAGGTGAAAATATGATACAAGTTAATAATGTAAGTCTTTCTTTTGGTAAAAGGACTTTATTTGAAAATGTTAATTTAAAGTTTACTCCTGGTAATTGTTATGGTCTTATAGGGGCGAATGGTGCGGGTAAAAGTACTTTTTTAAAATTATTATCAGGAGAGATAGAAACAACTCATGGTGAAATAATTATTACTAAAGGTGAAAGAATTGCTATGTTAAAGCAAAATCACTACGAGTATGATAATGAAAAAGTTATTGATACAGTCATTATGGGAAATACTAAACTTTATCAAATAATGAAAGAAAAAGAAGAACTTTATTCCCATACTGAGTTTACTGACGAAGATGGGATAAGATTAGGAAATTTAGAAGCTATGTTTAGTGAACTTAATGGGTGGGAGGCTGAAAGTGAAGCTGGAAACTTATTAAATAATTTAGGAATAGATACTACTTTTCACTATTCTTTAATGAAAGATATTCCTAATAAGTTAAAAGTTAAAGTATTACTAGCTCAAGCTTTGTTTGGTAACCCTGATATCTTACTTTTAGATGAACCTACTAACGACTAGATATTGAAGCCATTAATTGGTTAGAAGAATTTTTAATCGATTTTAATAATACAGTAATTGTTATATCTCACGATCGTCACTTTTTAAACAAAGTATGTTCACATATTGTCGATATTGATTATGGTAAAATTAAAATATATGCTGGTAACTATGACTTTTGGTATGAATCTAGTCAATTATTATTAAAACAAATGAAAGAATCCAATAAAAAGAAAGAAGAAAAAATAAAAGAATTACAATCATTTATCGCTCGTTTCTCAGCTAATGCTTCTAAGTCAAGACAGGCAACATCAAGAAAAAAAATATTAGAAAATATTAAATTAGAAGAAATTGTTCCTTCTTCGAGAAAATATCCTTTTATTGATTTTAAAATTGAAAATAAAACTGGTAAAGAAATATTGATGGTTACTAAATTAAATAAAACAATAGATGGAAAAAAAGTATTAAATAATGTTAGTTTTACTGTTCAAAAGAATGATAAAATAGCTTTTATTGGGGATAATGATTTAGCTAAAACGACTTTATTTAAAATATTAATGGGTGAATTAGAACCTGATAGTGGTCATGTTACTTGGGGTAAAACAGTTATTCCTACTTATTACCCAGTCGATAATTCTAATTATTTTAAAAATGATGAAACAATTATAGAATGGATTAGTCACTTTTATAAAATAGATGACGAGACTGCTTTACGTGGTTTTTTAGGAAGAATGTTATTTTCAGGTGACGAAGTTTTTAAAAATGTTACTGTCTTATCAGGTGGGGAAAAAGCAAGATGTATGTTTGCTAAATGTATGTTAGAAAACGGCAACTTCTTAATTCTTGACGAACCAACTAACCATTTAGATTTGGAATGCATTACCTCTTTAAATAATGGTCTAATTAAATATGAAGGAGAACTCTTATTTGCTTCCCATGACCATCAATTTACCCAAACTATTGCTAATAGAATAATCGAATTAACTAGTGATGGCTTTATTGACCGTAAAACAACTTATGACGATTATTTAGAAGAAAAAAAAGTTGCTAATAAATAAGCAATTTTTTTTCTTTTCTAGCATATAATACTATGGAGGGATAATAGATGTCTAAGGACATTACAATAACAGAACTAAAAGTATTAATTCCTAAAGCCAAAATTATCGATATTAGAGATAATTACCAATTTAATTTAGGTAGTATTCCTACTTCGATTAATATTCCAATGAATTTTTTATTAACTAATCCTAGCATTTATCTTAATAAAAATGATACCTATTATATATATTGTGAACATGGTTCAAGAAGTAAAGCTACCTGTAATAATTTAACTAAACAAGGATATAATGTAATAAATATATTAGGTGGTTATAGTGAATATAAATTGACATAAAAAAACTGAAAATTTTCAGTTTTTTTATATTAATCTAACTATTAAATTGAAAATAAAACAGATTAATATACCACAAAGAGTTGGTATTAACATCGATATTAATGTCCATTTATTTGATTTAGTTTCTTTTCTAATAGTAAGACAAGTAGTAGAACAAGGGAAATGGAATAAGCAAAATAACATTACAGAAATAGCTCTATATATTGTCCAACCATTGGCAACTAAAATATTTTTTAATTCGTATAAATTACTAAAATCAGTTAAATTACCTGTTGCCATATAACTCATAAGAATAATAGGTATTACTATTTCATTAGCAGGAAATCCTAAAATAAATGCAAGAAGAATAACACCATCCATACCAAGTAAATTAGCTACTGGATCTAAAAAGTTAGCAGTATGATTTAAGATTGAAAGATCCCCTATTTTTAAATTAGCCATTACCCAAATAATAACTCCTGCAGGAATAGCAATACTAACAGCTCTACCTAAGACAAAGATTGTTCTATCTAGAAGAGATCTGACAATTACTTTTCCTACTTGAGGTCTACGATATGGTGGTAATTCTAAAGTAAATGACGATGGTATTCCTTTTAGAATTGTTTTAGATAATAAATGTGATACTAAAAAAGTCATAAAAATACCTAATAATATTACTATCATTAAAATAGAAACACTTAATAAAGAATTATTAACCCCTACTCCTACTATAAACATAGTAATAATAGCTATTAAAGTAGGAAAACGACCATTACAGGGAACAAAACTATTAGTAATTATAGCAATTAATCTTTCCCTTTTCGAATCAATTATACGTGTACCGCTTACTCCTACAGCATTACAACCAAAACCCATAGCCATAGTTAAAGCCTGTTTACCACAAGAAGAACATTTTTTAAATATTTTATCCACATTAAAAGCAATTCGTGGTAAATAACCTAAGTCTTCTAACAAAGTAAAAAGTGGAAAAAAAATCATCATTGGTGGTAACATTACTGATACAACCCAAGCTAAAGTACGATAGACACCATGTATTAATAAATCACTTAAAAAAGTGGGTAAAAAACTTTTACAAAAGACAAATAAATTATCTTCTATGCTAAATAGTAGTTTATTAAGTATTTCTGATGGATAATTCGCACCCTTAATTGTTAACCAAAAAATAAAAGCTAATAAAAGTAACATTATAGGAATACCAGTAAATTTATTAGTTAGTACTTTATCTATACATCTATCTTTTTTAGTGTAATCTATTTTACCATAACTAGTTACTAAATTACTTATTACTTCGGCTTCTTTATTTATAGCTTCAACAATATAATCTTCTAATTCTTCTATTTTAATACCATTATTTATTAAATATTCTCTACTAGTATTAATAGCTTTCTCTATTTCTTTATCGATAAGATTATATCCTAAATAATTATTAATACTTTCTATTAATTGGGTATCATTTTTCATTAAATTAATAGCTGTCCATCTTGTATTTAATTTGTTATTTATTTTTTTATTTAATTCTTTAGTAACTATCTTGATGGCTGTTTCTATTCTATTATCATATTTTATTTTAATAGTTTTTTTATTTTGATAATAACTGTATTTTTCAATACAACTAGCTAATTCGTCTAAACCTTTACCACTTCTTGCTGTAGTAGGTATAACTTTTAGCCCTAATAAATTACTTAAATAATCTATATCAATATTAATACCTTTCTTCTTAGCTTCATCGATTAAATTAAGACAAACGATAACATTAGGTGTTATTTCGGTTATTTGTAAAACTAAATTTAAATTACGCATTAAAGTACAAGCATCACATACTACAACAGTTAAATCAGCATCGCCAAAACAAATAAAATCTCTTGCAACTAATTCTTCTTCTGAATGAGCTAATATGGAATATATACCAGGTAAATCATATATTTTAAAATAATTATCTTTATACTTCATAACCCCACTAGCATTACTAACTGTTTTACCTGGCCAGTTACCTGTATGTTGATTTAAACCAGTAAAAGCATTAAAAACTGTACTTTTTCCAACATTAGGATTACCTGCTAAAGCAATAACTTTATCAATCTTAACTTTTCCTTCTTTTATCTTTTTCACTCACTATAACCCCTTACTAATATATTTTTTGTATCGTCATTACGAATAGCTATTAAAGCTCCTCTTATCATATATGCGACTAAATTACCACCAGGATTTTTTAAAGTAGAATAAACCATAGTTCCTTTAGATAAACCAATATCTAATAATCTTCTTCTGATACTTCCCTCTGATAAAATCTTTTCAACAATAACTTTTTTACCAAGAGGAATATCACATAATCTTTCTTCTTTCATAATTCTTTAATCCTCCTCATATATTTATGGAAAGAAGTTTCCTTAATCTAACTCTAATATACTATATGTATAAACCTATAAGGAGAATGGGCTTATGTTTGATGAAAAATACTATACTTTAACTGGTTATAAAAGAAAAAATAAAGAAATAATTACAGAGACAATGGAAGATTATATTGAGATGATTTATAGGAATACTAAAAAAGAAAAAGAAATAACTATTAAAGATTTATCTCTTTTTCTTAATGTAAAACCATCTTCTGTATCAAAAATGATTAATAAATTAAATAAATTAAGTATTGTTAATTTTAAAAAATATGGTCATGTTTCTCTTACTAATAAAGGAAAAAGATTAGGTAAATTCTATTTAGAGAGACATAATACTTTAATGTATTTTTTTAAATACTTAAATAAAGAATATTTTAAATTAGAACAAGTTGAGAAAATAGAACATTTTATTGATAAAGTAACTATTAATAATATAAAGAAATTCAATAATAATATTAAAAATAATTAGTTGGTTTTAATGATGTAAGGGTTGTCTATAGTACCAGTTTGAGTAGCATTAGTTATACCAATATTAGAAGATAAATTTATGACAGGTCTCACACCGAGAGCACTCCAGACGACCGTATTGTACAAGAGCCCAGTCGAGTTGACGTACCAATCGTACACGCGGGAATGGGCAGAGTAGAAGTAGAAGGGGC
>CANQYA010000005.1 GCA_947627965.1 uncultured Bacilli bacterium | reverse complement strand
CATACACCTCGCCTTCTTTGTTATTCTTTTTACTGCCAATGTACTTTTTACTGCTAATGTACTTCATAAGTGAGCTCCCTCTTTTCATTTTGCGCATATCTATCATAACAGAAAATTTATCAAAAATTTACTTTTTTCCGTAACATGTCAAAAAATGCCCCTTAAGTGACAAATATTTTCCAAAATGGCAATTTTTTGACACCAAATCGCAAAAAAATGACACTTAACAGAAAAAATATATTTTTCCTAAAAATTTGTGTTAGAATTTTTAAAGAATAGAGGCAGTAATATGATGAAGAAATTAATTATTGGTAACTGTATGAAATCAATTAAGAATTATTATCCTAATTATGATAATGATCAATTAGAAAGAATACAGTATGGTTTAGAATCGATATACTTATCTTTAACTAAGTTGTTAGCAATATTGCTACTTGCTATTTTGTTAAACATTATAAAGGAAACAATAATTGTCCTATTGCTATTTAATCTTCTTAGAATGACTGGTTTTGGTCTACATGCCACTAAGTCATGGGCTTGTTGGGTAACATCTATTCCAACATTTATTGGTATCCCTTTATTATGTAAATATTTAACTATTCCTAAAGAAATACTAATTGCTTTAGCAATCTTATCAGTAATATGTTTCATTCTTTTTGCACCAGCTGATACAATCAAAAGGCCTTTGATAAGGAAAAGAAGAAGAATTATTTATAAGATTTTAACTATTAGTATAGGAATAACATATTTAATTTTTATAATTATGGTTAACAATCCTTTTTGGCAAAATGCACTTATGTTTTCTATGATTATCGAAACAGTGCTTATTTGTCCATTAACTTACAAACTATTCAAATTACCATATAACAATTATAAAAATTATAAGGGTTGAGTTTAAATATTTTATTATAGATTATTTAAACGAGAAAAGGAGGAATAAAAATGAAGAAATTAATTACTATGGCATTAGCTGCCGTTGGTGTTGTTGCAGCTGGTGCTGCTTCATCTGCTTGCTTATTAATAATTTTTGATGAACCAACAATGCCAAAATCAATGTTAAAATAGTCGAAATAATTGACTATAAAAAAAAGAACTATCTAAATTTTAGTTCTTTTTTTATTGCTAAATTTAACTCTTAACTTTTGAACAAAGCAATCATCTACTATTTGTGGTTCATTTTCAAACATCTTATTTTCTTCAATAATAGATTTTACTAAAGGTAATCCATAACCTCTATTTTTACCTTTAGTTGAAAGACCAACTTTATATATTTGATTTATATCGAGCTCTCCAGAATAAGTATTAGCTATTTCAAAAACGATATCACTATTTTCTGCATAAATAAGAATAGATATTTTCTTTCCTTCTGACTTAATACTTGCTTCACGAGCATTATCTAAGAAGACACCAATAATTTTTGATAATTGAGCATTCTCTTTTATCGTTAAGTCTTTTAATCCGGATTTTCCAACTTCTCTACTAATATCCAAAAAGACATTAATACCTTGTTCTTTCATTTCACTTATTTTATTGTGAATAATACCCTTTAGTCCTCCAAAAGGAATATATCTTAAATATCTAATCCAAGCATCTTCGATATTATCTTTTTCTTTAATAATCTCATTTAAATATTCTAACAATTTCTTATTACTCTTATGAACCATACTTCTAATAACAATTAATTCATTTTTATTTTCATGCTGACTTATACTATATTGCTCTAATAATTTCTCACTTTGAACTGCATATTTTAGAGTTCGTTCGTATTCATCACTAATTTTACTTTTATCAATCTCTTGCTTAATAATCGCTAAACCTATAGCAATTAATAATACTATCATTAATACATCGATTGCTAATTCACCATTGAAAGTCCAAGAATTAATAGCAATCTTGTAGAAGAACAATCCAATAGCAGATATAACTATAACAAAGGTAAAAGTCAAAAAGACAATGTTACCTTCTTTAATTCTTTCAACAATCTTAATAATATATTTTTTAGTAATTTCAAAAATTATAAAAGCAATAAAACATATAATAATATTAGCAATTATAGAACCTTGAAAACCAGATATATCACTTACTAGGTTAAAGTTATAAAAAATCATTAATCCTGCTGTAAACACTAGTTCACCTAAACATAGTAAAAAATAAGAAATTAAAACCGAAGCTGAACATTGAGAAATATTTTTACTATACGCTATCCTGTATGAGATTAAAACTAGACAGTATATAAGCATCATTCTAATTACATTATCAAATAATGAATAACTAAATGCCGAAAATAGTATCAAAGCAATTATTATTACAAAACTACTAATTCGTAATGGCATTTTCGTCTTTAATAATTTACTACCACAAAACATTAAATAAACAGCTATAAAAACTCCTGCAATCATTTTACTTACAATATTTTCTATTAACATAATATTCACCCTTTTATCATCCTATCTTGTAATTCTTTTTTATAATTTCTTGAAAATAAATTAGTACTAATATCCTCTGAAAAATAAATAATTAAATTATTTAAATCAACATGTTTGATATTATATATATTAACAATACAACTTTTATGCGTTTTCATAAACCGTGGATCTTTCAGGTTATTTAAAATACTATTAATTGACTTTTTAATAACAAAGTTATTAGTTTTAGTATACAGATTAACATATCCTAAGTCAGAATCCATTTCAAAATAATAAATATCATCATAAGGTATACGATATAAATCGCCATCTTTCTTAAAAATAAACGATTTATGCTTTGTTAAATTAGAATAAGCCGTTTTAATAACATCATAGAGATTGCTTTCGCAATTATCAAACTTTGAAACAAAATTTAATATTAAACTTCTATTTACAAAAGAATTTTCTAAAAGTTCCCTATGAGCTGTTACAATAATTAATTGACTATCAATATCTCCTGACATTCTTATTTGGCGAGCTAGATCTAATCCTGATTTACCAGGAACTTCTATATCTAAAATATAAATGTTATACCCAGTATTATTAGCAATAAATTCTTGTAGCGATGGATTATATGAAGAAAACTGATGAATTTTATAAGTTGTATCATTAGAACCCATAAACTTACGTATTAATTTTACATAGTTTTTCCTTATAATTTCACCATCTTCATAGATAATAAAATTAATCACTATTAATCCACACACCTTTCAACGCATTTCTATTTTACCATATTTTACCAAAAAACGACATAATATTAAAAATAAATTTTATTTTGAGTTATTAAATAGTATCTTTCTTACACTTTTTTTACAATTCTATAGATAGCTTTGCCTATTTAATTAAAATTAAACACAAATCTTCATATTTAAAAAAGCAGTATTTCTTATCAATAATAGGCAAAAATATTGCAAACGAGGATAATTTCCTATTCTTAAACAAAATAACACTTGTACTTTGTAAGGTGATAAATATAATTGTCATTTCTTTTTAATTTTTTAAAACCCTAAATTACGTGTTCTTACAAAAAAAGATGATGCTTAATTTTAAGTATCACCCTTTAATATTTAAGAACCCGTAAAATACTTATTATTTTTTTAACGATTATTTTTTAAATACCCTTTCCTCTACTTTTTTTACTCTTTCACTCATACTTTGTGAAAGAATACCAGTATGTAATATAAACCAAATTGCTAATATTAACAAAATAAAATAAATAATAATTGCTAGTTTAGAGTCTCCTACTGTAAATAATATGGCGGCCAAAGAAAACAAAATATTAATAAAGTAGATAATCAAAACAGTTTTTCGTTGGGAAAAATGCATTTTTAACAATTGGTGATGCATATGGTCTTTATCTGCTTCAAATATTGGTTTTTTATGAATTATCCTTCTTAGTATAGCAAATAAAGTATCAAAAATTGGAATAGCTAAAACCATTAATGGCACCATAAATGATAAGAACATAGCTCCTTTAAATCCTAAAAGAGAAATAATAGCTATAATAAAGCCCATAAACATTGATCCCGTGTCACCAGCAAATATTTTAGCAGGATTAAAATTATGTAATAAAAAACCTAAAGTAGCACCCAAAGTGATAAAAATTAAAGTTATTTCCAAAGTTGCTTCTCTACCTTGAATAAAAGCTATAATACCTATTGTTATTAAAAATATTGAAGTGATACCGCCACTTAATCCGTCTAATCCGTCAATTAAATTAATTACATTAATACATGCTAATATAAATAATAAAGTAATTGGATAAGCAAAAATACCGAACTTAAATACTTCTCCAAAAGCTGTTACCTCATTTAGAGTAATGTTACCGTAAAAAATAACCGTCAAAGTAGCACATAATTGCCCTAATAGCTTAGCTTTTGCACTTATTGGCTTTATATCGTCAATAATACCAGTTATTATAATAATAAAGCTACCTATTAAAATAGCATTCATTTGGATACTGTGAACTCCAAATAACATATATCCAAATAAAAAAGCTAAAAAGATACCTAATCCTCCCATTTTAGGAATAGGTTTTGTATGAACTCGTCTATTATCTTTAGGAATATCTATAGCTCCAATATGTTTAGCAATTAAAATCATTCCTGGCATAATTAAAGCTGAAAAAACAAATGTTATTAAACATATCAGCATAATTTCTACAAAATATCTACTTATCATAAACTACACTCCTAATTGCTATATACACTTTCGTAAAAAGTATTTACTTTACTTATATATCCATTGTATTACATTTTAAAAAAAAAGAAAAGAGTATTGCTCTTGTCAACACTCTATTTTTATTTTTAACAACACTCTATTTATTACTTTTATTAACATGATATTTTCCAACGCTCTATTTTTTTATCAACATTATATTTTATTTTCCAACATCTTATTTTTTTATTAACACTCTTTTTTCATTTTATCAACGCATATTTTATTTTCGATACTCAATTTTGCTTTTATCAATCCCAATTTGTAACTATCTATCCAAAAAATTCAAATTAGAAAGCATAACGCCACATCCTTCAGCTACACAAGTTAATGGACTTTCAGCAATGTATACAGGGATATTTAATTCTTTTTCAAAAAGTTGTGGAAAACCTCTTACCAAAGCTCCTCCTCCTGTTAATACTACACCTTTATCCACAATATCTGCGGATAATTCTGGCGAAGTATTTTCTAAAACTTTTTTAGCCTCTTTAATAATATTCATGGCATGAGGATATAGAGCTTCTTCAATTTCTTTTTCGGATATTTCAACAGTATATGGTAACCCATTTTCTAAATTTCTACCTTTTATTTCTTTTTTATTATTTTTATCCCCTTTGTAAACACAACCTAAACTAAATTTTATATCTTCCGCTGTTCTTTCCCCAATTAATAATTTATATTTATCTCTTATATATTCAATAATAGCATTATCAAAAGTATTACCAGCTACTCTAATTGAAGAACTGTTAACTATGCCTCCCAGCGATAAAATAGCTATATCAGTAGTACCTCCACCAATATCAATGACCATGTTAGCACCAGGCTTAGCTATATCCATTCCTGCTCCAAGAGCCGCAACTTTAGGTTCTTCGTCCATGAAAACTTTTTTAGCGCCTAATTTTTCGGCAACTTCCCTAATCGCATTTTTTTCAACTTGTGTAATATTTGATGGACAACATATTAATATGCGGGGTTTTGACCACATACGTAACCCTCTTACTTTTTTTAACATAGCTGTAAGCATAGCTTCTGTATATTCAAAATCAGCTATAACTCCGTCCTTTAATGGCTTAATAGCTTTTACTTTTCCAGGTGTTCTACCTAGCATTTCGTTAGCTTCTTTACCTACCGCTAACACGTTCTTTGTTTCTGAATCTATTGCTAAAACTGATGGTTCATTCAAGACAATACCTTGTCCTTTTACATAAACTAATATATTAGCTGTTCCTAAATCTATTCCTATATCTTTCATATTTTCCCTCTTTATAATTTTAAATATTTTTCTTTAGTAGATTGCCCTCCTCTTATATGCCTTACTTCGATATGTTGTTTAAATATTTTATCAACTTCTTCGTGTAATGCAGTATTAATAATACGCAACCTATCTTGTAAATCTTTATGTACAGTACTTTTACTAACATTATATATTTCAGCAATATTTCTTACTGTACTTTCATTATTAATTATGTAATTAGCCTCATCTAAAACCCTATTTATAATATATTTATTCATATATACCTTCCTTTAATAAAGTATATATTTTTTATTAAATAGTTATGAATAAAAAAAGGCTTTTTACTGCCTATAAATCTTTAGTATTTTTGTTGTACCATTCTTCAGGATTAATAACTTGTCCTTCTTTAAACATTTCAAAATGTAAATGATTACCTAAATCCTTATTAATTTTAGATGTTCCACTTTTACCAATTACTTGTCCTTGTTTAACGGCATCCCCTTCTTTAACAGCAACTGTACCAAGGCTTTGATAAACACTTATCATATTATTATCATGTTTAATTTCAATCGTATTACCTAATAATTCGTTATTATCAATACTTAAAACAGTACCATCAAGAATGGCAACAACATCAAAAACTTCTTCTTTTACATAATCGATACCAGAGTTTTGCATATAAGTATTTTCATAATAAACTATTGAATTTTTTTGACTTTCTTCATCAGCTTTATAATTATAAAAATTCTTACCTATCCTTACTTCTTGATCTGTATAAGGTCTAGCTATTAATATTTCATTAACTGGCTTATCATCAGTAGAAATAACTGGTGTTTCGTTTGATAAAATAACACTAGATACATAAGTTACATTTTCTTCAAATGCAGGAACTTTCTCAAATGAAGACATGGCACTTATTACAAAGATCGTCACTAAAACAATGTAAATACTTGGTAAAACATATGGTTTTAACCTCAATTTCTTTTTCATATTTTTTCCACCTCAATATAAGTTTGAGCAATTTGATGGAAATTTATACATTTTTTATAATATTTGTGTAGATAAAAAGAAATCGTAAATAAGATTAGTAATTAAATATATTAAAGCTAATCCTAATAAAAGATAGAAAACACGAGCTTGTATAACTCTATTTTTTTTAAAAATTTGATTAATATTGATTGCGTCCATTGCCCATATTACTAAAATAGCAACAAAAAAATATAAAAATACTTTAACATTCATAAGTTCCGTCCTCATAATCTTTAATCATTTTTAATCTTCGTAAATGACGTTCGTCATTAGAAAATGGTGTTTTAAAAAATGTATCGACAATATCTTTAGCTCGATAATTAGGCATAGTCCCATTAAGTGCTAAAACGTTGGCATCATTATCCATTCTTGTCAATTTAGCTTCTTTGATATTATCGACTTTAGCACATCTTATTCCCTTTACTTTATTACATGCGATTGATACACCAATTCCTGTACCACATGATATAATGCCATAATCAGCTTCCTTATTAGCAACTTTATTAGCTAACATAAAAGCATATTTAGGATAATCAGTTGATATGACCGAATCAGTTCCTAAATCTAATACTTCGTAACCTTTTTTAGTTAAATAAGTAATTAAAGTTGTTTTTAAATGATAACCTTTATGATCACTTGCTATAGCTATTTTCATACATCACACCTCTATTATTAATTATATCTTTTTTCTAGAAAAAAAGCGATATGTTTATTTTAACAATACCACTTTCCCAAACAAATTCCTTATAAATAAAAAAAGACCGTTACAAAATTGATGTCTACTCTAAAGGGTGCAGTTCAAAATATTAACAGTCTTTTTTATTAAGCTTCTTTTTTATCAAAACCATATTTTTTATTAAACTTATCTACCCTACCAGTATGTGATGCTCTATTTTGCATACCTGTATAATATGGATGACATTTAGAACAAACTTCAACATTAATTTCGTCTTTAGTTGATTGAACTGTAAAAGTTTCTCCGCAAGCACAAGTAACTTTTGTTTCTTTATAAGTTGGATGAATTCCTGCTTTCATTCTTAATCTCTCCTTCCGCCATGGCTAAACAAGCCATAGAAATAATTGCTAATATAGTATAACAATCTTTTCTGAAATATGCAACAAAATTATTTTAAAATGTGATTTATAATTCAAAATGTCCTATTTTTTAAAAACATTATTTTCTAGGACTTCTATCACTTTTTTACTAATTAATTCATACCCTTTTTTATTAGGATGTATATCTAAAGGATTGGGTAAAACATCACTATTTTTTTTAATTATATCAGAAACTTTTACAAAAATAACATCATGCTTATTGCATAATTCTTGATATTTTTTATCAGAATAATCAACAACTTCATCGATAATATCTTTATATTTGGTCAATAAAGGTAAAGGATTGTAATAACCTACCACAACAATATCATTTTTAGCATATTTTTTTATTAACGTTAAAAGTTTATCAATTTCCGATAAGGTATCGTCTACTTTATCAAATATTCCCTTTTTATCAACTAAAAAAGAACCAATATTACTTAAATTCATACTTTCTAAGAAGTCGTTTGCACCTATTGAAATAGTTACTAAATCTGATTCTCTTAAAGACTTTCTAATATTTTCTTTTTTATTATTTATTAAAATTTCACGATTATAATTAATATCTTCCATTACATCTCTAGTCTTATAACCATTGACAGCATAATTAGTATAATTTTTTAAATTATGATATTTTTTTAAATAATCACTGATATAGTCCGTATACCCATAATCATCTACACCGTACGGATTTCTACCCGCACCAATAGAGTCTCCTATTGCAACATATCTAATTGTTTCATGATAAGTAAGCTTATATATAGTAAAAATTCCTATACAAACAAAAATAATTATCGATAATAATATTAATATTTTTTTAATTCTCATAATCCTCCAAAATAAAAAGAAATACCTTAGTAAATTATATTTCTTTTATTTCTATTTTAGCACCGACATCATTCAATTTTTCTACAATATTTTCGTATCCTCGTAAGATATGCTCGATATTACTAATTATTGTTGTACCGCTTGCTACTAAGCCAGCAATTACTAAACAAGCTCCTGCTCTTAAATCTGTTGCTTCTACTTCACAACCTACTAAAGGTGTTGGTCCTTTAATAATTGCTTTTTTATTTTCAATCGTTATATTAGCACCCATTTTAATTAAATATGGTATATGCATAAAACGATTTTCGTAGATTGTTTCTTCAATAGTTGATTTACCATTACACATAGTCATTAAAACTGTAAATGGTTGTTGTAAATCAGTTGGAAAACCAGGGAAAACTCTAGTCTGTATATTAACTGATTTGTATTTATTTCCTTTATTTATAATTAAATAATCATCCCCTATTTCTAACTCAACACCCATTTCAATTAATTTAGATGTCAAAGCCTCAATATGTTCAGGAATAATATTATCTATCTTCAAATAATTACCTAGTAAAGCACCTGCTATCGTATAAGTACCTGCCTCAATACGGTCAGGGATTACTTCATGAAAGCATCCTTTTAATTCTTTTACGCCTACTATTTTTATTCTACTTGTTCCTGCTCCAGTAATTTTAGCTCCCATATTGTTTAAGAAAGTTGCTACATTAACTATTTCAGGTTCCTTAGCAGCATTATCAATCGTAGTTATTCCTTTAGCTTTAACAGCTGCTAACATAATATTAATAGTTGCTCCTACTGAAGCAAAATCCAAATAAATATTAGCTCCTTTTAATTCTTGAGCATCGACGACATATTTATCGTTTTCTACATTTACAGTAGCTCCTAAAGCCGTAAAACCTTTTAAATGCAAATCAATAGGTCTAGAGCCTATAGAACAACCGCCTGGGAAATACATTTCAACATGTTTAAACTTTCCTAATAAAGATCCCATAAAGTAATAAGATGCTCGAAGCTTTTTAGATAAAACTTCGGGGATTTCTTTATTTTCTATATTTTTAGGATTAATAACAATACTTTCACTAGCTCTTTTTACCTCAGCACCTAAAAATTCCAATATTTCACTCAAGGCATCTGTATCTGTTACTTCTGGAATATTACAAATTGTAACATCGTCTTCGGCAAGAATAGCTGCTGGTATTAGTGCGACAGAACTATTTTTTGCTCCACTTATTCTAATTGTGCCTTTTAATTCACGACCTCCCTGTATTTCTAATACCTTCATAATACCTCCACTTCACTATATTTTATTAAACTGTTACAAATAATTACCTATTAAAAAATAGTTTTATTTTATCATTAATTGCTTTTTTCATAGCAGTTTCTCCACTACCAATTACTTTTCGTGGATCGTATACTTCTTTATTATTAGTAACAAATTCTAAAACGGCATCGTGCCATGCGATTTGTAACTCGGTATTTATATTAATTTTACTAATACCACAACTAATAGCTTTTTTAATATCATTTTCTGGTATTCCTGTTCCTCCATGAAGAACTAAAGGAATATTTAATGTTTCATTGATTATTTTCATTCTTTCAAAATTAAGGTTAGGTTTACCTTTATAAAGACCATGAACACTTCCTAAAGCTGGGGCGATAGAGTCTATTCCTGTACTAGCTAATTTAACACAATCTTCCACTGTAGCTTGATATATTTCACTAGAAATATTATCTTCTGTACCACCAATATGTCCTACTTCGGCTTCAACAGTAACGTTATGGGCATGAGCATAATCAACTATTTCTTGAGTTATACGCATATTTTCTAAAATTTCATATTTAGAAGCATCTATCATAACAGAAGTAAATCCACTATCGATAGCGTCTTTACAAGAATTAAAACTAGAACCATGATCTAGGTGTAGGCATACATCGATAGTTATTCCTAAAGTTTCAATTAATCCTTTTACCATGTTAGTAACAACCTTAAAGCCACCCATATATTTTCCTGCCCCTTCACTAACACCTAAAATAACAGGAGCATTATTTCTATTACATTCTTCCAATATATATCTTGTCCACTCAAGATTATTAATATTAAATTGCGGAACAGCGTACTTTCCTTCTTTAGCACTTTTTAACATCTTTTCACTATTTACTAACACCATTTTCACCATTCTTTCTATCTTTATTATGAATTATTTAATAACTTTAGTCAATACATTAAAAAAGATAAGTAATTGAAATTCCTAACAAAACAAGACTACCTATCAATGTTGACAATTTACCAAATTTTTGATTAAGTTTACTTCCTATCGTTAACCCCATAAAAGTAAAAATAAAACTTGTAATAGAAAAAGTAGATACTGCTAAAATATTATTATTACATATAGCTTTTAAACCTATTCCTACGGAAAAACTATCGATACTTACTGTAAAAGCAAACAAAATAATGGCAAATAGTCCTTTTAAATCAACTATTTCTTCTTCCTTGAAAAGAGAAAAAATCATTTCGATTGATATTATTAAAAAAATTATTCCCACTAATATATCAGGTTTAATTGGTAGCCAATTAAAAATAGCAATTCCTATAAAGTTACCTAGTAATGGCATAAAAAAATGAAATATACCAACACTTAAAGATAATATTAAAGATTTTTGATAATCAAAGTTTAGTGTTCCATATAAAATAGCTAAGGAAAAAGCGTCCATACTTAAACCTATAGCAATTAAAATAATAGTTAAAAATGACATCATTATACCCCTCACTACTTAAATAATACTATGATGTCTTTATTTTAATTCTAAAAATATTTATCAATTATTTCTTTAATAAAAGACTTATACTCTACTTCTTCGATATTTTCATCATTACTTTCCATCATACATAAAGGAGGAAATAATACACACCACCAATTATCACCTTTACCTTCTCCAATTGTTATAACTAAAGACTCATACATTCCTTCTTCGTAAACTACACCTTTATATTTTTTTTGAGGAAAATAATTATAACCAAAATTAACTTTGTATGAATGATTATAATTGTTATTTTTTAATATATCATTAACAGTTAAATCTATTTCTTTTAAGTTATCATTTATAATACTTCGTGCTTCATCAATATTAAGAGCATCTATTAATAAAGTTGTTATTTGGTCTTCAACATTATTACGAACTAATTGTTTTATAGCTTGATCGTAAGTATTATTGCTATTAGCAATTACTCTAATACGTATTGATTCATTAGGAATAATTACTTCGTCCGTCGTTTTAAAAGAAGTAATTACAATTATGATAGCTACTATTACTGCTATTAATTTTCTCATATTTATCATCTCAATTATATATTGTTGAAAATTAAAAATTTTTAAACAAAAAGATGAAGTAACTCTTCAAAGTAAAAGTAATAGTTTACTTAAAAATTCCTTTTTCTCTTAAAAATCACAAATAAAAAGATAATGCTTAGTTCTTAAACTTTAAAGAAAGATAATTTAAATTTAAGTATCACTTTTTTGTAATAACGCATAATTTATATTTAAAAAAATAAAAAAAGTGACGATTATATTAGTCACTTAAGAAAGGCAAGCACCACTCAGATTAAAAATTATTTACCAAGATTAAACATTATTTACTTAAACCAAATATTGTTTACTTAAACTAAGTATTATCCTCAAATTAAATATTATCTTTATAAATAAATATCATTCTATCTTTTCCCGATAAATCTTTAAGACAATCTATTTTGACATCAAATAAATATTTTTTAGCTAAAGATATAACCTCATCTTTTTGTGTCATACCTATTTCAAATGCTATTAAAAATGTATTATTTAAATTTTTAGAACAACTTCTTAATATTTTATCATAGAAATATAACCCGTGATTAGGAGCATATAAAGCAAGATGTGGTTCATTATTTTTAACAATATCTTCTATTTCTTCATCTTCACTAATATAGGGAGGATTACTAATAATAACATCAAATTTATCATTAATATTCTCTAACATATCTCCTTCTATTATGGAAATAGAAGTATTTGTTTTTAAAGCATTTGCCTTAGTTACTTCTAAAGCAGATAAACTAATATCAAGACAAGTAACATTTAATTTATCATTTTTTTTCTTTAAAGTAATACCAATATTACCACTGCCACACCCTAAATCAATTACTTTTATATTTTTATCAGGAAATAATTTATCAATATATTTTAAAGTATTCTCAACTAATTCTTCAGTTTCAAATCTTGGTATTAAAACATTTTCATTAATATAAAAAGGTATTCCATAAAAATTAACATTTCCTAAAACATATTGAATAGGTTTATTATTTTTTAATTCTTTAATCATTTCGTAATATTTTTCTATTATTTTTTCATCTACTGCTTCCTCTAAATGCAGATATAGTTCTAAAGTATCATAATTAAGTAAGTAACTAAGTAATAAATTGACTTCACTCTTATGTAAATACTTTTTACCTTCGGTTATTAATTCACTAATTTTCATTGGTTGTTCCTTCAAGTTGCCTTTTTTGATCTTCGGCGATTAATGCATCGATAACTATATCGATATCTCCTTCCATAACACGGTCTAGTTGCATTAAAGTAAACCCAATACGATGGTCAGTTACTCTATTTTGTGGATAATTATAAGTTCTTATTTTCTCAGATCTATCTCCAGTACCTATTTTACTACGACGTTCGGCACCTTCTTTTTCTTCTTTTTCTTGTAATTTTAAATTATATAATCTCGTTTTTAAAGTATTTAAAGCCATTTCTTTATTTTGAATTTGGCTACGTCCTACTTGGCAATAGACAATAATACCAGTTGGAATATGGGTAACACGTACAGCTGAATCAGTCGTATTAACTCCTTGTCCGCCACAACCTGATGACCTAGTAATATCAATTCTTACTTCGGACATATCTAGTTGGAAATCAAATTCTTCAGCTTCAGGCATTACTAAAACGGTAGCTGTCGAAGTATGAACTCGTCCCTGTGTTTCCGTAACAGGTACTCTTTGAACACGATGGGCACCACTTTCATATTTTAATTTAGAATAAACATTTTTTCCTTTAACCATAAAACTAATTAAAGAAAATCCTCCTGCGTCGGAATGTTCTTCAGTAATAATTTCTGTTTTCCAACCTTCTTTTTCAGCTAATTTTAAATACATATGATATAAATCGCCTGCAAAAATATTAGCTTCGTCTCCTCCCGCTGCTCCTCTTATTTCCATAATAACATTTTTTCCGTCATTAGGATCTTTAGGAATTAAAAGTATTTGTAATTCTTTTTCCAATTTATCTTTTTCTTCTTCTAAAGTTGTTAATTCTTCTTTAGCAAATTCTGCCATTTCACTATCTTTTAACATCTCGTTAGCTTCTGTTATATCCGCTAAAACCTTTTTATATTTAAGGAAACAATTAACCGTATCCTCTAAGCTTGATGCTTCTTTCGATAACTCACGTGTTTTATTTATATCACTTAAAATACTAGGATCAGCTAATAAAGTATTTAATTCGTCATATCTTTTTTTAATCATTTCCAATCTTTCTATCATAAGTATCTCTCCTTATCTACCGTATTATATCACGATATTGTAAAAAAAAGAAACTAAAATTATTGTTCTAATTCTAGTTCGTCCTCGTCCATGATAACTAAATCTTTTAAATCGTCGTTTTCGTCAAAGTCATCATCACTATCAACATCGTCAAAATTAGTTTCGATTGCCTCATCGTCACCATCACTAATTTCGTCCATATCTTCTTCGTTTTCTAAATCACTATCATCATCTTCGTCAACATTTATAATAACTTTATCAGAAGTATGTCTATTTCTTAAATCCCAAGATCCGTCATCTAACTGAATAAATCTTTTATCAGTTGTAAGTGACATATAATAGTCTCCTATTTTATTTTCAAATACATTATTAGGTAAATCTAATAAAGTAGTAATTCTCTTAAATAAATCTTGCGTACTCATCGCACCAAATTCATCTAATAGTTTATCAGTAATATCTTTATAAGATAATAACTCAAGTTCTTCCTTGCTATATTCATTTATACTCATAACTATTCCTCCTACGATTAACATTATATGCACATTAAAGTTAATTGGTTTATAATAATAAACCGTCTAAAACTATATCATTATTTTATATTAAAATCAATCTCTTTTTTACATTTTGTCTGGACAATTAATTCCAAGAATATTTAAAAGCATTAAATTAGTATTTAAAACTAAATTAGTAAGTGCTAACCAAGATGACCTTAAAGTTATATTTTCTTCGTCAAGAATACGATTATCTGAATAAAATTTGTTATATGAACTAGTTAATTTGTAGATATAATCGGCAAGTTCATTTAAAGAACGTGATTCATATGATTTAGTTAAGCTTCCTGCTAAATTAATTAAATTAAGCATTATATCTCTATCAAAATTATTACCAATTACATCTATTGACTGGTAACTAATATTAGCTTCTTTAGCTTTCTTTAATAATGATTTCATACGAATAGTTGAATATAACAAGTAAGGACCTGTCTTACCGTCTAAATCACTAAATTTAGTAATATCAAAAATATAATCAGTCAAACGATGAGGAATTAAATCAGCATATTTAACAGCAGATATTCCTACCATTTCAGCTATTTTATCTCTTTCAGGTTCAGTAATATTAGGTAGTAATTTCTTTTCACATTCCATTTTAGCTAAATCTAATAAATTTTCTAAGGACATTACATCGCCATCTCTTGTTTTAAATGGTTTACCATCTAAGCCATTAACAGTTCCAAAAGGAATAAACTCTAATTTAGTATTTTCGTTTACAATTTTCGCTTTTTGGGCTGCTCTAAAGACTTGTTCAAAATGTAGTGATTGTCTAGCATCAGCTAAATACCATATTTCGTTAGGATTATATTTGTTAACTCGTTCCCAAATGCAAGCTAAGTCAGTTGTTTGATAAGATGCCGTCTTATTAGATTTAACTAATAATAATGGTGGTATCTCATGGTCATCAGTACTTTCTTGTAGCTCGACAATTCTTGCTCCTTCACTATCTTTTACTAGATTTTTGCTTTCAAGATAAGTAATTAATTCAGGTATATAAATAGCTGAATCACTTTCACCATTCCAAATTTCAAAAGTTGTATTTAAACGGTCATATATTCTTTTTATATCAGTTTTAGAAACCTCCATAATTTTTTGCCATAAAACCATTAAACCTCTCTCACCATTTTGTAATCTTGCTGTCATATCTCTTGCTTCTTCCATGTATTCTTCACTCTCTTTAGCTTTAGTACTTGCTAAGGGATAAATCTCCATAAGAGTAGCATTACTAACAGGATTATCTTTAGGGTAATCACCTTCGTAATTAGGATCAAAGTAAGGTAGGTTAGGATTTCTTTTTTCTAACTCGAGCATTACTAAACCAATTGGTCTACCCCAATCTCCTAAATGGGCATCAGCATAAGTTTTTACCCCCAAAGTATTAGCTAATCTTTTTAAAGCTTCTCCTATATTCGCACTTCGTAAATGTCCAACATGCAAAGCCTTAGCTACATTCGCTCCTCCATAATCTAAAATAATGGTTTTTTTATTCTGTAAATCAATGTTATTATACACATCTTCCATCATTTTATTCATACAAGAAATTAAATAATCATCACTTAAACTAATATTTATAAATCCTGCCCCTGCAATATTAACATTAATAAATCTTTTATCTTCTTGTAATTTTTCAGCTAGTTTAGTAGCAATCTCACGCGGATTAGTTTTATATATTTTAGCTAAATTCATCGCATCATTTATCTGATATTCTCCTAAATCAGGTCGATTAGAAGTAGATAATGTAATATTATCTATTTGGTAACCTAATTTATTAACTAACTCTTTTAAATCTTTTTCGATTGTTTTTATAAAACTCATATTAATCACCTATCATATTCCAATTTAATTCAAAATAATAATTATCATTATTTAGTATATAGTTAACTTCTATTTTATCTGTACTCTTAATAATGTTATTTACTTCTATTTTTAAATCTAATTTTTTATTAAGTTCTTTAACATTAATTACTGCTGTTTCATTTTTAAAATCTAAAAATAGAAACATCTCTTTATTTTCTCTTTTTAAAATACCATCAATGATATTAATTGTTACTTTAGTTTTATCTTTATCACAAAAAGTTATTATATCATTTTGATAAATTCCTTCACCTTCATAAAAGATATTATCTAAATTACTCTTTAAGTGATATTTTAAATAAACTTTTCGCAATATTATCACCACCAAATTACTAACTCGAATTATAACATATCTTGTAAAATTTTAACACATATTTTTATATTTTTTTATCATACTAAAATTAGGATTTGGTGATCGTATGAAATTATTAAAAAAAATAATAAAAAGTAGCATTTTAATAACAGTTTTATTATTAACTATTGGTCTTGGAATATATGGATATGGACAAATATCTAATAAGTTAGAAATTAAAAGTGCGAATAATATATCTCTTTATGATAGTAATGATAATATTTTTTTTCAAGGGAACGGTACTAGTAAATGGGCTGTACTTGATGAAATATCAGATTATGTTATAAATGCTACTATAGCGACGGAAGATAAGAATTTTTATAAACACTTTGGTTTTGATATTCCTAGAATTATTAAAGCTGGATATACTAATATTTTAGCTGGTAAAACCAAAGAAGGTGCTTCGACTATTTCCCAGCAATATGTTAAAAATTTATTTTTAGATTTTGATAAAACTTGGGAAAGGAAATGGAATGAATTATGGTTAACTTTAAATGTCGAAATGCACTATACTAAAGATGAAATCTTAGAAGGATACTTAAATACTATTAATTATGGTCATGGTACTTATGGAATTGAAAATGCTTCTAGTTATTACTTTAATAAAAAAGCTAAAGATTTAACTTTAGCAGAAGCATCTTTATTAGTAGGAATACCAAAG
>CANQYA010000004.1 GCA_947627965.1 uncultured Bacilli bacterium | reverse complement strand
TAACAGGTTTGTGTTGTGATGTCTTTTTTTTGCATATTAAAGAGTGGTAAAATTTCTTTCACCACCCCTCAATGCTTAAGAACCAAAAAAAGAAGTTTTTACTTCTTTATTAAATCACAAACTGGTTTAAAGGTTTTACGATGTTCTTCAATAATACCATATTTTTCTATAGCTTCAACATGTTTTTTAGTAGGATACCCTTTATTATGTTTAAAATCATACATAGGATATTTTTCATCTAATTTATCTAGCAATCTATCTCTTGTAACTTTAGCAATAACACTAGCAGACGCTATCGAAATACTTAATAAATCACCTTTAATAATCGAAGTTGATGGAATAGTTAATTCTTCTAATTTCATAGCGTCGATCAAAACATGTTCTATTTGACAATTACAATTATTAATAGCTTCATACATAGAAAGTTTAGTAGCTTCGTAAATATTAACTTCGTCAATTACTTTTTCACTTTTTATACCTATCCCTACTCCTAAAGCATTAGCCATTATAATATCGTAAAACTTATCTCTTTTTTTAGGAGTTAATTGTTTAGAATCCGTTAAACCATCTAATTTAAAATCTTTAGGTAAAACGACACAAGCTGAGACAACTGGACCTACTAAAGGACCTCTACCTACTTCGTCAACTCCCGCGATTAAGGTAATTCCCTTTTTATATAATTCTTTTTCATACTTAGTATTATCAATATTTAATATATCTATCTTCTTCATAACAACCACTAATTAAAATTAATACGTTCTTTAATATAAGGAATTACTTCTTGAAGTTCAACTACTATTTGTTGCATGGTATCTCTATCTCTTATTGTAACAGTATTATTATTCAAAGTATCGTCATCGATAGTTATAGCAAAAGGAGTACCTATTACATCACTACGACGATATCTTTTACCAATATTACCACTATCGTCATAAGTACACATAAATTCTTTAGATAAAGTTTCGTAAATTTCTAAAGCTTTATCACTATGATATTTTTTTATTAAAGGTAATACCGTTACTTTATAAGGTGCTAAAAAAGGATGGAAACGCATTACTTCTCTTGTTTCGCCGTCAACTTCGTCAGTATAGTAGGAATTAAATAAAATAGCTAAGACGGTTCGGTCTAGTCCATAAGTTGATTCGATAATATAAGGAATATACTTACTATTAGTATCTTGATCAAAGTATTCTTGTGAAACACCACTATATTCTTGATGACGAGTTAAATCGAAATTAGTACGATTATGAGTACCGTTTATTTCACCCCAACCAAAAGGGAATAAGTATTCGATATCACAAGCTGATTTAGCATAATGAGCTAACTTTTCATGGTCGTGAAACCTTAATTTTTCACTAGGTATACCTAAATCCATAAAGAACTTTTTACCATAATCTTTAAAATATTCATAAAGTTTGCTATCGTCTTTTTCATTACAAAAAGTTTGATATTCCATTTGTTCAAATTCAATTGTCCTAAAAGTAAAATTACCAGGTGTTATTTCATTTCTAAAAGCTTTACCTATTTGACCAATACTAAAAGGTAATTTACAACGCATACTTCTTAAAACATTTAAAAAGTTAACATATTCACCTTGAGCATTTTCAGGCCTTAAATAAACAACGCTTTTATTATCTTTTATAACGCCACGATTAGTTTCAAACATAAGATTAAATTGTCTTATATCAGTAAAATTAGAAGCTCCACACTTAGGACAAGGTACTTTGTTTTTTCTAATATAATCCATAAGTTCACTTTCACTCATACCGTCACCGATATTGGAATTAGTATAATCATTAACTAAATTATCGGCTCTTTGTCTTGCTTTACATTCTTTACAATCAATTAAAGGGTCAGAAAAACTACTTATATGTCCACTTGCTTCCCAAACTCTTGGATGCATTAAAATATCTGCATCTATTTCATAAGCATTAGGGCGTTCTTGAATAAATCTTTTACGCCAAGCATCTTTTAAATTATTTTTTAATCTAGCTCCTAGTGGTCCATAATCCCATGTATTAGCAAGACCTCCATATATTTCACTTCCTTGAAAAATAAAACCATATTGTTTACAAAAACTAACTAATTTATCCATTGTAAACTCTTCCATATTAATAACACTTTCCTTTCTTTTTATTATTTAATAATTTATTACATTCTTCTTTTATATCATCTACTGTCGGTAGTAAAGCTAAGTCATTAAAATCAATAACAGTATCGCCACAACTAGCATAAAAGCCTTTATGCCAAACACTTTTCTTATTACGAATAATCTTAGGTTCAATAATAACTTCTTGCTTAAGATCAGTAAATTTATGATAAAGAAAATGCTTTAAAAAATTTTTTTCTCTAGTAGTTAAGGAATTATTAACAGCTTTTAAATCTATTGAAATAAATTCGTCAAAACAATTTTCTTCTAAAGAATACTTACTATAATTGTCCATTTTTATTTCATAATAATTAATATCTTGATTAGCCTCTAAAAATTTAAGACGATCTTGTTGGAATTTATCTAAGAAAGAAGGAAAAAACTGGTACAAATTATTAGAAGAATTTAATATTAATTCATTTTTACCTAACGCTACTAAAGAATTAGTTTCTTCTTTTAAATAAGAAATATTATTAGTAGATAAAAATATATTGATAAAGTCTTTTATTACTTCTAAATCATTTTCATTACTATAATTACTTAAAGTAGTATCATTA
Organism: uncultured Bacilli bacterium; assembly: GCA_947627965.1. Lineage (GTDB taxonomy): Bacteria > Bacillota_I > Bacilli_A > RF39 > UBA660 > RGIG3091. Next base: position 15,353 of record CANQYA010000004.1, on the reverse strand, counting down.
CTATTACTATAAATAGTTACTTTATAATTATTATCTTTTTCTAAAATATTAACCTTACTATAATCATGATAAGATAATAATTTTATTTTTTTTATTTGTATACTCATTTTTCGCCTCTTTAAAAAATAAAACTTCTAGTATATAAGGACGAGTATTACTCGTGGTTCTACCTTATTTATCCTAGAAGAAACACTTAATCGTTATTGCTGTATAAAGCTTAATTCTCGTCAAAAGCATTTACACTCAATATTATAGCACACCTTTTTATTTTGTAAATATTTTTAACTGTTTTTCATTTGGTTATAAAGATTTAAAGCCATATTAAATTCATTTTCATTATCTAAACGAACTAATACATCTTTATCATTTTCTTTTATTACTTTTCTTATACAAAATTCTTGATTATTAACATCTTCAACTAAATATGTATATATAACATTGTTATAAGGAATTTCTTTTATAATAATATATTCTTTACCATCTAAATTAATCGCATTATATTCTTCCATATTAATACCCTATACCTTTCTAGATCCTAAGTCGTTTTGTTTGGAAAAGTAAGGATCTTCTAATTTTTCACCATTCATTACTTTAGTAACGTAATTATCCATTGCTTCTTCATATTTTCTAGTTGAAGGATTGCCTTCTTTATCGACAAAGCCATTAGTTATTAGAAAGTCGTCAAAACTACTATAGGTTTTAACTTCTTGGTTATTGTATTCAGCAAAGAATTTCATTGAATTTAAAAGAGAAGCCATTTGTAAATTTTTATTACCTTGATTGTAACCAATTTTATTATAGACACCGTACAGTGCTAAAGAGATGTCTTCCTCTTGTAATAATTGATTTGCAATAGCGTCAATATCGTACCAATAACCTTCGTTGTTACTAGTTCTATGCGTATTAACACTTACAATTGAAGAATAATTTTGTAAAAACATATCTTCTTTAATCTTTTTACCTAGTTTAATGACACTAGATAAAGCAATAGTTGCTACAGCAATAGATAATCCTCCCATAATGAATGCTTTCATGTATTTAGTTTTATCTACTTTATGTTTAGAATATGAAACTTTATCATCACTCGAACCAATACTTTCTTTTTTAGCATTATTTAATCTATTTTCACTATACTTATCGACACTAAACATATCTTCTAATTCTTCAAAAGTTTTATCACTAGTATATTCTTCCATAGAACCACACCTCTATCTTACTTAATATAAATTTACTATATCTAGAAAAAAAAGTCAATTTTAACCAAAGTTATTTTTTAACTTTATATTTATTAATAATGTATTATATTTGACCTTTATGTTTTCTTTTGACGTCTTTGTAAGAACCGTAAAGTTCTTCTAAAGGATGTTTTTGGTATTCTTGTTCTAATGAAGAAACTAATTCGCGGGAATTATAAGAGTTTCTTTTAACGGCATTTAAAAGATTATCTCTTCCTTCTTTGGTACGTGGTAAGATTGCTCCTTCAAAAGAAGTTAGGCTTGGTAGATTTAAAATACTATCGATGTGTTCGGGTAATTCTAATCCTTTTGCTGTAGTTAATTTATTAAGAAATAAAAAATCAACATGTTTTGGAAATTTTACTCCACGAACAGAAGTTAATATTCTTAAACTTAATCCGCCTCCAATATATTCCGGCAATTCTAAACCTTCCGCACTTCTTAAACTATCTAAATTTAAAGTACCACCGACATATTTTGGCAATTTTAAATTACAAATCGCTTTTAAATTACTCAAATCTAAATTTTTTTCGATATACTCGGGTAATTCTAAGTCCCTACCTGTTATTAAATTGCACAAGCTTAAAGATCCATTCAATTTTTTTGGTAATTTTAAACCATAAGCTACAGCTAAACTATCTAATAGTAAATCACCCTCTAATTCCTCGGGCAATTCTAACCCTTCAACCTTTGTCAACCAATTAAGTCCTAAACCACCTCTTATATGTTTTGGTAATTTTAATCCTTTAGCACTTTTTAAACCAATCAATCCTAAATAACCGCTTATATATTCCGGTAATTTTACATCTTCAGTTGTCGTTAACTTTAAAAATACATTACCAATTACATATTTTGGTAATTGTAATTTTTGATTGTTTCCTAAATTAGAATGTATATCTCCAAAATACCATACAATTTCGTCATTTAATTCTTTTTCGGTCGTTGCTATTTTACTCTCGTCACAATCAAGAACTAAAGATAAATCTTTTTTATTATTCCTTACCTTTAGTATTTCTCCTATTCTTGGGTCTTTTTGCCAACCAAATCCCATTATTTCCCTATCTATTTCATATAAAAATCTTAAATCTTCTTTGGTTAATTCACCCTTATTTTGCCATTTAGTATAAATGTAAGTAAGCATCTGCATATCTTCTACTTTTCGTTTATATATATCACGGTCAGGAAAATCTTTTTCTTCTAATTTTTTTTCTACCACTTTTTCCATACCACTCTCTAAATTTTGCTGTGAACCTATTCCTCTTATCTCTGCTATCTTAGATTCTTCTTTACGAATGGCTATTCTAGGCTCGCTATATTCTCCATTGCTACCCTTAGTAAAATACACATAAAAGTCGCCTCCTTCTACATGCCTTTTCGCTGTCTCTAATCCTCCTGCCGTACACCAACCCGTTCTTTTACCATGGATATCATTATATAATATTTCCGGATTACTTCCTCGTGGATATTTCTTCCATATTCCTTCATCACTACTTATATCTTTTTTAACTTCACTAACTTTCCTTAAAGCATAGCCATACAATTTCCCAAAACTTCCATTATTTATTAATTTCTCTAATTCTTCGTCGTCTATTTCTTCCTTTGACATCTCTTTAATTATAGCATCATAGACAAAAGCTAAAGCTTCTCTATCTAATTCGATAAAAGGTTTAACTGTACTAGAAGTCCTTCTATTAAAACTACCTCTTTCTTTATCATATGTTCCTAACTTTACCATTCCCTGAAAAGCATAATATTTAAACCAAGTTGGATAATTATCTGTATCTGGACTAGCAAAGTATTCTATCCAATTATCAAGGCTTAACTTTTGTTCGCTTATTATATGTTCTATCTCTTGTTTCTTTACTTCTTCGGTATATTCTAAATGCCCCATTCCTCGATCTAAGGCAATTTTCTTTTGTAACTCAAAATATGCATCAGGTACATTATCTTCAGTTATTACATATCTATCGTAATAAAGTCTTTTTAAAATATCAATATCATTTAATCTCGTTACTCTTTTACTATCGAATGCCATTCTTGTAATACGGTCTAATCTTTCCATATACTTAGCTATTTTTTTATTTTTATTGTCACTAGGTTTAGCTGTATGCATTACTTCGTCACTTAAGTGTAAATCTTGATATATTTTATTTAAGAAGTCATATCCTTGGTTATCCATTTTAGTACCTCCACTACTTTTATTGTAACATACTTATACTTTTTTTCTGATTATTTAATTAATAGTTAACACAATTTAACAAAGTTTATTTTATAAAAAATAAAAATAATGTTATACTAATAAAGAAAGATTGGAGATTATATGAAAAATAAAGTAGTTATTATTGGGTGTGGTAATGTTGGTATGAGTTATGCCTACGCCCTATTAAATCAAAGAACTTATGTTAACGAACTAGTATTAGTTGATGTAAATTATGAAAAAACAGTTGGGGAAGCAATGGATCTTAATCATGGTATTGCTTTTGCTCCTTCAAATTTATTCACAAGAGCTGGTACTTACGAAGATTGTAAAGATGCGAAAATAGTTGTAATCAGTGCTGGAGCTAACCAAGAAAAAGGCGAAACAAGAATGGATTTAATTAATAAAAATGATAAAATTTTCGCATCTATTATAAATGAAGTAAATAAAAGTGGTTTTAATGGTATTTATATTATTGCTACTAACCCAGTTGACGTTATGACATATATTACTTGGAAACATTCAGGATTTGATCATAATAAAGTAATTGGTAGTGGTACTACTTTGGATACTGCTAGACTTCGTTACGAAGTTGCTAAAAGAATTAATATTCACCCTAAAAATGTTCATGCCTACGTTATAGGTGAACATGGCGATAGTGAATTTGTACCATGGAGTAATGCTAATGTAGGAATTCAAAATATAAAAGATTTTTTAAATGACGAAGAATTAGAAGAAATATGTTACAATGTAAAAAATTCAGCTTATCATATTATCGAGAAAAAAGGTAATACTAGTTATGGAATTGGTATGAGTTTAGTTAGAATTACAAATGCTATTTTAGGTGACGAAAATTTAATATTAACTGTTTCTTCTTATGATAAAGATAACGATGTATTTATAGGTGGTCCAACTATTATAAATAAAAATGGTGCTGAAAAAAGAATTTATGTTAAATTAAATGAAGAAGAAAAAAGTTTAATGCAAAATTCTATTCAAGTATTAAAAGATGCGATAAAAAAAGTGAACATTAAATAAAAAAAACTACCAGAATTGATAGTTTTTTTTATTTAAAAGATAATTAGTGACCTAATCTTGATGTATCAACACGCATAGAATCACTTACACTATTAGCTTGATCAGAATATAATAAATCTACTTGTTGAATTATAGATTGTTCTACACTTCTTAATTGGTCAGTATAAGCTTTAGCTTCTTGTTTTACAGCTGTAATTAGGTTTCTAATAGCAGCGTCAACCCCTTCACCCTTAAAAGCTTGAGCTATATTAGGGTTAGTTTCTAGTTCATTTAATTTCATATTAACTGAACCAAGATAAGCATCTATTGCTTGTTCTAGTTTTTCTCTAAAACCAGGTTTAATTCCAGCTACTTGAGCAGGTAATAATGTTATCCCTCCATGATAACCGACCGCATTAAGAAAATCATCAGAATTCATACGTTTAGATAAATCATCTCTTAATGTTTGTGTATCTATTGTTTTATCTGTTCCTGTAATTGCCATATTTTTTTCCTCCTTATTGAATTAAATTATCATCAAATTTTTTATAACTTTGAGCAGTATTAACTAACTCTGCTTGAAGTGCATTTGCAAGTTTTGAAACACGTGAGCAAAATAATTTTGCATCTTCCTCAAGATTTTTCTTAAATCTTTCTTTTGCTTCTCCGTCCCAATATTGGTCACAAACATCAGTAACCATTTTTACATCATCAATTGCTTTTTTACCTGCACCTGATATAACAATAGCTTTAATTTCCTCAATTAAATCATTTGTACCTTGTCCGCTAAAACCTTCGCTATAATCCAAATTTGCACCCATTTCTTCCACTCCTTTCATATAATATCAATATTATCAAAATTAGTATTTACAGTAACTTGTGCATCGTAGTTTTTAAACTTCTTTATTACATAATTATAGTCATCGACAAAAGATATTAAATTACCAATAAGTAAGTTACGATAAAGATTAAATTCACTTTTCTTATTAACAACTCTTAAATAAGTATTATCGTTACATATTGCTTTTATGCTTTCTACTCTGTCATTGTAATAATCTAATGCTTTTTTAATATTTTCAACATACTGCATAATATCTATACATAATTGTTTAATACCTACTTCGTCAATCAATGCTTCTTCATGATTAAGATTATTCATTTAAAATTACTCACCCCGCTACTATAACTAATTTCAATCTCATTATACCCCCCCCCCTAAAGGTTTGGCAATAAAAAAAGGGTAATTTTACATTTTTATACACAGTTTTGTGTAAACTCTGTATAAAAGTAATGACCCTTCCTTTTATTAAATTTACCCTTTTTAACTACAAAGGTAAGAAATAGTATTATTTTAAAATATAATACGTACTTTTCCCAATACCAACCTTTTCTATAATTTATTCGGCTACTTTTCGGCTACCTTTCAGCTACTTTTCGGCTACCTTTCAGCTACTTTTCGGCTACCTTTCAGCTACTTTTCGGCTACCTTTCGGCTACATAAATAACCAAATTGGTTTGTAAATTCATTGTATATTGATACATTTTTACTTTTTCCAAACAAATTTCTAATATTAAAAAAAACTACCAGATTTGATAGTTTTTTTATTGTTTTTAAAAGATAATTAGTGTCCTAATTTTGATGTATCAGCGTTCATATTTTCACTTACAGTATTAGCTTGAGCAGAATACATTTGCTCAACTTGAACAATTATGCTTTGTTCTGCTTTCTTTAATTCATTAGTATAAGCATGAGCTTCTTCTTTTACAGCTGAAATTAATCTTTTAATCGCACTCTCAATTCCGTCACCTTTAAAAGCTTGAGCTATATTAGGATTGGTTTCTAATTCATCTATTTTTTTATTAATTGAAGCAATATAATTATCGATTGCTTCTGTTAATTTTTCTTTAAAACCCGGTTTAATTCCAGCTAATTTGTCACCAGTTATACCTACTTCAGCAATACTTTGATAACCAACCGCACTTATAAAATTGTCAGAAGTCATACTTTTAGATAAATTATCTCTTAATTGGGTATCAATTTTTCTAAAATCTCCTGTAATTGCCATATTTTTTCCTCCTTATTCAAACATTCTTTGATCAAAAGCCGAATAGCTATGACCAGCATCGTCTATTTCTTTTATTAAAGCTCCAGTAAGATCTATAATACGAGCATAAAATATTCTCGCATCTTCCTCAAGATTTTTCTTAAATCTTTCTTTAGCTTCTCCATCCCAATATTGGTCACAAACATCGTTAATTATTTTTACATCATTAATTGCTCTTTGACCAGCACCGGATAAAACAATAGCTTTAATTTCAGTGACTAAATCATTTACACCTTTGGAACTAAAACCTTCGCTATAATCCAAATTTTTACCCCCGCTACCATTGACATGATCCCAATTTATAGGCATCGTCTCCACTCCTTTCATATAATATCAATATTATCAAAATTAGTATTTACAGTAACTTGGGCATCATAATTTTTAAACTTCTTTATTACATAATTATAGTCATCGACAAAAGATATTAAATTACCAATAAGTAAGTTGCGATAAAGATTAAATTCACTTTTCTTATTAACAACTCTTAGATAAGTATTATCGTTACATATTGCTTTTATGCTTTCTACTCTGTCATTGTAATAATCTAATGCTTTTTTAATATTTTCAACATACTGCATAATATCTATACATAATTGTTTAATACCTACTTCGTCAATCAATGCTTCTTCATGATTAAGATTATTCATTTAAAATTACTCACCCCGCTACTATAACTAATTTCAATCTCATTATACCCCCCCCCCTAAAGGTTTGGCAATAAAAAAAGGGTAATTTTACATTTTTATACACAGTTTTGTGTAAACTCTGTATAAAAGGTAATGACCCTTCCTTCTATTAAATAAATTATCTTAATACTTCATGCTTAGGTATTTTATAATCGTCAATTGCTTTAATATTTCTACTATGTTCATCTTCTATTGTACTAAAAGTCTTATTACAACGATAGATCCAATCGTTAAACTGTTGCAATTTTTTTATATCGTCAAGTAAATTTTTATTTATATCATTATATAAATTTCTTTCGGGAAAATCTGTTGGTAAATTAGTCGATTGTAAATTGTTATATGCTTTTTGTAAAAGTTCAATACTTCCATCAACATTTGGCTTTATGGAATTAATTAGATAGTTAGAATCAAAATTTATTTTTACCATGACACACCTCTAATCATACCTTGTCAAATTAACAGCTTTTTCTAATTCGTCAGCATAATTTATTAAATCTTCACCTAAAGCATTTAAACATTTACCATAATTATCATAATATCTTTTTTCTTTTGTCAATTTAAAGACATAATTCTTAGATGCTTCTCCTACCCATTCTTTAGTCTTTACTGGTACACCATTAATTCTTTCAAAAAGATTATTAATATTTACTTTATAATAATCAGCTACTTCCACCATATCTTTTCCACAATCACGTATTTTATTAGTATCGACATTAATTATCATATTAACCCCCTTAATTATTTAATAATAAACCATTCTCTATCTGATTATTTAATTCTTTTATTTTAACATTTATTTTTGGCAAAATTACATTATTTAACTTTTCATAAATATAATTAATATTATTACCTATATTTACTAACTCACCATTATCTGCACTGTTACCGTCAATACTGTAACCTTGTCCAACTTTTTGTGAAACATTATTCATTTTATTAATAGATTCACGTAAAAGATTAATTGATATTTCTACTTGGCTTTTTAAGTTATAGTATTCATTTCTTTTTTTATATAATCCATCTATAATACTCATAAAGTACCTCCTACTCTAACAACATTATATCATAATTTACATAAGAACTAAAATAGAGCCATTTCTAATATCTGTTTTTCTTAATAAATCATTAATGTTATATTTTACTCCAGTTGCACTACTATACAAAGAAATAGATGTATCTGTAGTAAACATTCCATTAGTAAATTCTTCGATAGCTTTACATAATAAATTAATTATATTACCTATTCTTTTATTTACTGGTAAATATACATCGTATTTCTTTTCAATTACTGGTACTAAAACTTCAACTAAAACTTTATTTTTCATCATTCTTACCATCCATTCCATCAATAACATATTTTATAATCATATGATTACCTTTAAAAATAGGATATCCTATAAATGGGAAAGCAATTTTCTTTTCTTCAAAACTAAGAGTAGCAATACTTATAGCCATTTGATCTCCAGCACCATCACCTAACCAAATACCATAACTATTATCGACATTATTGCGATACCATTCGTCAACTTGGATTTTCTTCAAAGATGCATTGTCATCGGCAAAGATAAAGATAGAATTTTCATATTTATTAACATCCATAAATATTTGTTCATAAATACTTTTATAATCTTGTGATAATTTATCTTTTAAAACACTTACACCAATCATTATATAAATAGTCTTATAATTGGTATTTTTTTCGTTTTGTAAAACTTTATACATTGAGGCGATAACATTATCAAAGTTACCAGTAAATACTTCTACTCCTTCATAATTACCTTTATAAATATTTAAAGCATCGATGACGTTTATATAAACATTAGAATTCATTGCTAATTCTTTAATTAAAGCATAGATGAAGTATATATGACTACTAATATAGTTAGAAATAATTAAATTAATTTTATTAATAGTAAAATCATAAACATATACTTCTAAAGTATTTCTTTCAATACCAATTGGAATAGTAGTTAAATCTTTCATTTCATATATAACATCTTCAACACTACACATTTGAGGTAATATTGGAATTCTTGGAGCTTTGTATTCATACTTATTACTTAATTCTTTTCCTAAATTTCTAATAAAGGTACTTATATTTTCATTTTTTGCAATAAAAGCACTTTGAATTTCTAACACTTCGTCATTTAAAATAGCAACACCACGTCCAAATTTATTAGCAGGAATTAATCCACGAGGAGCATCTATTAAGTTTCGATAATCACCGTCATCAGGCATTCTCAATACTATTTTGTGATAGAAATTTTGAGCAACACGATTTCTTACCGCATTAGAAGTTGAAGTTGATACGATAAAGGTAATTCCGTATTTAGCACCATCTCTAAATAATGAATCGAAAATACCACTGTTATTAGGATAAGTTTCTTGAAAATTTTCAAAATTGTTTAGTATTACTACCAATAAAGGTTCTTTTACAGGAACATTTTTGTTATATTCGACAAAGCTTCCTGCATAATCAATAAATTTTTTCTTACGACGTTCAAATTCACTATTAAGCATTTTTACTAAACTAGATAATTTATCACCGTCACTAGTAACTAAAGTATCGCCAATATGTGGTATTCCATTAAAGGAAGTTAAAGTTTCAGAACCAAAATCAGCTATATAGATAGATACTTCTTGTGGTAAGTGACTAGTAATTAAAGAATATAAAATAGTCATTATTAAATTTTCTTTACCACTTCCTGGCATACCATATATTAAAGTATTATTATCACTAATATCAATAACGAATGCACCTTGTTCTTGTCTTTTAGGAGCATCGTATTCACCTAATAAAACTTTAAAATCATAGCTATCAGTATGGAAATGATATTTTTCTAATAAAGTATCATATAGTACAAATTCAGATAAAGAATCTAACCACATTTTTTGACATTGTAAATTTTCTTTTAAAGATAAGTTATATAAATATTTAACAATATTAGTTAATTGGTCTCCACGTTCTTCTTCGCTTTCATCTTTTTTTATCATATCGTTTACTGTTTTGATAACGGCACCATAATTATTGACGAAGTTTAAGGAATCATCTTGTTTTTTTATAATTCTATCGGTAGGTATGTATTTAGCACCACTCCATCCGGATTGACCTATATCAAAATATTCGTCATAACCTACTTGTAAATAGAAACGTCCGGCTTCTTTTATACTAGCCGCTTCAGGTCTTTTAAGCATTTCCATACTGTCTTGTCTACTTTGTACTTTTAAACAAACTTTAAACTTAGAGTTAGACCAAATTTGATCATTAACTACACCGCTAGGTTTTTGAGTTGCTAAAATTAAATGTACTCCTAAAGAACGTCCGATACGGGAAGTTGAGATTAATTGGTTCATAAAATCAGGTTGTTGAGTTTTAAGCTCGGCAAATTCGTCAGAAATAATAAACAAATGGGAAATAGGTTCTTTTATTAATCCTTCGCGATATAATCTTTGGTATTTATATATGTCCATCGTACTTTCCCCTAAAACATCACGCACTTCGTTAAATTTAGTTTGACGTCGCTTTAATTCGCTTTCTAAGGATACCAAAGTTCTATTCATTTCGCTTGTATCTAGGTTGGTTATTGTTCCTGCTAAATGTGGTATATGTACACCTGTTTCTCTATTTTCAAAAGCTCCAGCAAGTCCTCCACCTTTATAATCGATTAAAACAAATTGGACTTCGTAAGGATGATAATTAAGTGCCATCGATAAAATATAAGTTATGATAAATTCTGATTTACCACTACCTGTCGAACCAGCAATAAGACCATGTGGTCCATCGTATTTTTCGTGCAAATCAAGTTTAAATAAATCACCATTCGCATGAACACCAATAGGTGCGGAAAGACTAGTTGTCGGATTATTGATACCCCACCTATTTAAAATATTTAATTGTTCTATTTTTCCAACATTATACATCTCTAAAAAAGATAATGTTTGTGGTAACTGTTGAGCAATACTTTGACTTTTTATAGGAATATTAGAAAGTTTAACCGCAATCTGTTTCATATCGATAGTTGGGTCATAATCAGCCTTAAACTTAATTAAAGAAGAAGATTTTAACTCTTTATTAAATATTCCACACTCTTTTTCATTAATAACGACAAAGGTTTCACATTCTTGAGGTAAGTTACGCATCGAGTCATCAAAGATAACAAGAGAGAACCCTAAATTAGTTTTTTCTTTAAAAAACTCTGTCATAAAATTAGAATTTTTAATTATTTCGTAGTCATCTGTTAAAATTAAATAATAAGTATCGTACTTTGTATATGGTAAATCTTTATCGACAGCCCTTTCTTCTTGGACTTTATTTTCTTCACTATTCTTACTTTTTAATCCTTCTTGTCTTTCTAAGAAATTCTTTTCTAAGTAAGATGTTACCGCTTTTATTTCTTCGGCATTAGTAGCAAAAAATCTTATTGAACGATCACTACTCCAAATATGAGGCATTTTTTTCAAGTAATCCCAACGATCGCTAGACTCTTCATTAGTAAATAGGACTATTTTTAAATCTTGAGCACTGTGATAAGTTACAGCTTGTAAAATAATACCATTAATAAAATGTTCTTTGAAACTACATTCAAATAAAAAGGAAAGAATATTATTTTTAGTTAAAGATAATGTAACTGGAACATTATTAATCACTTTGTATTTATTAGGTATATCGTAAACCATTTTTAATAAGTTATCACTATCAAGGGAAAAATGTTCTTGAGGAGCTTTAATATCAATCGATGATGGATAAGTACCAATTCCCATTCTTAGGCTTAAAAAGTCTTCGTCTTTTATTTCTCTACTCCATACATTACGATTATTATTAAAAATCATATTGCGACATTCTTCTAGTGAGTTATTGTTTTCGGTAATAATTTGAGCTTGTTCTCTTATTTTCTTTTGGATATAATCTTCTTTTTCTTTAACGTATGCCATAAAGGTTTCTTGTCTTAATTGTTCGCGTTTAGCTCTTTGCTTTTTTTGGTAACGAGCTGTTATTCTAGGTAATACAATAGACCCAAATAGCATTGCTATAGATACTACTAAGGTAGGAATACCCATCGTTGGTTTGGTACTACCACTAAGCATTCCATAACTTGTTTGATAAATCATGAAAAATGATGAGGCGGCCATAGTAATACCTGTTCCTATCGATAAAATGAAAGGTAATTCTTCGCTATTGTTTTGGTTAGCAGGAGGAGAATCAATCTCAACTACTTCTTTTTCAAAAACGGTTTTTAAACGAGGGGTATGTGAAAAATATTCGTTAGGTTCGTATAAGTCAACACTACCTTCTTCGTCACTAACTGGACTGTACTCGGTATTATCAGTAACTTGTAAATCAGAGTAAGGGAAAAGATTATTTAGCCTTATCAAATTATTAGGGTTATTGATAACAATAAATGATTTCATCCAAATTATTTTTAAACCGTTAACAAAGATAATATCGCCTACATTTAATTTTGTCTTATAGGTTATTCGATTATTGTTTAAAAAAGAGTTATAATTTGCATCGTTAATAGGTGTTACATAATAATCATTATTTTCACAAGTAATACTTAAGTGAAGAGGTGCGATTAAATTAAATTGATAAATTATATTGCAAGACTGGTCACTACCAACGGTTAATTGGGTAATATTTTTCATATCATATTTTAGAATGTTTTTATCATTAGAAGGTAAGCAGAACAAAAAAGTTTGTTCATTTTGGTTACCAATTAACAATTTTATACAACTGTATTCTTGTAAAGTTATCTCCGGCACGATTTGATTATTTAAAACAATATTTACATTACCATTACTTTTTAATTGCCACCTATTATCTTTTTCTTCAACACTTATCGTATTATCATTATGCGTTTTATAATCTTTAAAAAAGAATAGAAAAGAACCATCTACTTTTTGGGGTAAATCAAAAATATATAATTTGTTAAAATCAGCTAAATACAATCTCATAACACACCTACACTATCATACTATAGAACAGTATACCATATTTATCGTTAAAAAAGTATTTTTTTGTAAAAAAAAGTTCTAGAAATGTCTAGAACTTCCTCCGCCACCTGATGAACCTCCGCCACCACGGAAAGATCCACCACTAAAGCCACCCCCTGATCCGTAGTAATCGCCACCACCAAATGTCCAAAAAATACCTCGTCCATTACCAATACTTAATAACATAATAATAATGATAATAAACATAAATATCATGGTTAAGATTACTGCTATATCGGCATTATCTTCTTGCGGGGTAGCATTATCAATAGTTGTATCCAAGTTATAATATTTAGCTACTTCTTGGTAAAAAGCTTTATAACCATTTAAAATACCACCATCATAGTCATTATCTTTTAGAAAAGGGATCATATATTCGTCTTGAAATCTCCCTGTTTTACCGTCTGGCAAAATCCCTTCTAAACCGTAACCTACTTCTATTCTTACGTCTCGCTCTTCCAAAGCTAAAAGGATTAATAAGCCATTATCACTTTCTTCGTCTCCTATTTTAAAACTTCTAAACAAATTGGTCGCGTATTCTTCTAGCGAATCCCCTTCTAAATTAGGTACGGTTACAACAACTATTTGACTACCAGTTTTACTATCTAATTCACGACTATAATTAAATATATAATCTTCTGTTTCACTACTTAAGATATCAGCATAGTCATTGACATAAAACCTATCGGTTGGACTTACAATTGCTAAAGCTGGTTTGGGTATTAATAGTATTAAAAATACTAATATAAATAAATATTTTTTCATATTAAAATTCTACTTCTGGAACTTCTGTCTTACTAGCTTCTACCTCGAAATAATCTTTTTCTTCAAAATTAAACATACTAGCTAAAATATTAGTTGGGAATGTTTTTCTTTTGGTATTGTATGCATTTACGGCATCATTATAATCACGACGTGCAGTCGAAATTCTGTTTTCTGTTCCTGCTAATTCGTCGCTAAGTTGAATAAAGTTTTCGCTTGCTTTTAAGTCAGGATAATTTTCTACTACTACCATTAAAGCATTAAGGGCATTAGTTAATTCGTTATTGGCAGTAGCCTTTTCATCGATTGTTGAAGCATTTAATAGCTTAGTTCTTGCTTCTGTAATACTATCGATTACTTCTGTTTCGTGACTAGCATATCCTTTAACGGTACTTACCAAGTTAGGTATTAAATCAGCTCTTCTTTCAAGCATAACTGAAACGTTAGAAAATTCTTTATCAACTTTTTCTTCTAGCGTTACTAAACCATTATAGCTACCTCCTATTAACATAGCTATTACTAAAATTACAGCAACTATTGCAACTACAATTCCTAATTTCTTTGACATATTATCTTTCCTTTCAATTATTTATTTTTTAGGGTCAACTAGTATTTTTATCGCGTCATCGACACCACTAGTTAATCTTTCGTATGAGTGTTGTACTTCTTCTAAACTTACTATATCGTCAACAAATTTTAAAACATCTATTTGTTTGTTAGACATTAAATCGACACAAGTCGTAAATTCTTCTTTTGTATAGGCGATAGCACCTTTTACTGTTAATTCACGCATAACTGCTAAAACGGTTGGAATAGTTACTGGTTCGGTAGCGACACCAACTAATACGACAGTACCACCTGGTTTTACAACGGTTAAGGCTGTACTTACTGCTATCGAATTACCACAACATTCAATAACGTAATCAAATCCGCCATCGGTTTTATTGATTAAATTAGCTATTGTATCTTCTTTTTTAGCATCGTACCATTCATCAGCAACGCCTAACTTAACAGCTTTTGCACCACGTTTTTCGTTAGTTTCTGATACAGCAACATAACTTGCTCCTTCCATTTTAGCAAACATAGCTGAAACAAGTCCAATTATTCCACCACCAATTACTAAAACACGATCACCTACTTTAATATTAGCTAAGTGAATAGCATGTAATCCAACTGCCGTTGGCTCGACCATACTTACTTCTTCGTCGGTAATGTTATCAGGAACTTTTATTACCATATCACTTCTTAATTTAATTTTTTCAGTTAATGCTCCAGGGTTAGTCAATGATAATCCGGTAGCATAAGTCCATGTTTCACTACAATATTGTGGATTTCCTTTTAAACATGCAGGACAATGACC
>CANQYA010000003.1 GCA_947627965.1 uncultured Bacilli bacterium | reverse complement strand
GACGAAATAAGACTTGATAAAGCGATTGACGGAATGCTCGATGTAAGAGATGAGTCCGATCGTGACGGTTTAAGAATTTGTATTGACCTTAAAAAAGATTGTAATAAAGATATGGTTCTAAACTACTTATTAAAAAATACTGATTTACAAATTGTCTATAACTTTAATATGATTGCTATTGTCAATAAAAGACCTAAA
Organism: uncultured Bacilli bacterium; assembly: GCA_947627965.1. Classification (GTDB taxonomy): domain Bacteria; phylum Bacillota_I; class Bacilli_A; order RF39; family UBA660; genus RGIG3091. Next base: position 18,222 of record CANQYA010000003.1, on the reverse strand, counting down.
CAATTAGGTATCTTAGAAATGTTAGATGCTTATATTGCTTTCCAAAAAGAAGTAATTATAAGAAGGACAAGATTTGATTTAGACCATGCTAGAGCAAGATTACATATTGTAGAAGGTTTAATTAAATGTATTTCTATATTAGACGAAGTAATTAAAGTAATTAGAGCTAGTAAAAATAAAATGGATGCTAAAGATAATTTAGTAAAAGAATTTGCTTTTTCCCTAGAACAAGCAGAAGCAATTGTAACTTTACAATTATATCGTTTAACTAATACGGATGTTGTAACTTTAGAAGAAGAACAAAAGAACTTAAATATTTTAATTAATGGATTACAAAAAATATTAGATGACGAGGATACATTAAAACAAGTTATGAAAGACGAATTACGTAAAGTTAAAAAAGAATATGCTACGCCTAGAAAGACATCTATTGTCGACGAAATTCAAGAAATAAAAATCGATACAACGGAAATGATTTCTAAAGAAGATGTCGTTGTCGCTGTAACTAAAGATGGTTATGTCAAACGAACTTCTTTAAGAAGTTATCAATCTTCTAAAGAAGAAGATATGGTTTTAAAAGATAATGACTATATTTTAGGACTTTATGAATTAAACACTTTAGATACTATTTTAATGTTTACTAATTTAGGAAATTATTTATATGTTCCCGTTCATACTTTACCAGTCTGCGTATGGAAAGATATGGGTAAACATATCAGTAATGTCATTAAATTAAATAATGACGAAAAGATAATTGATGTTATTCCTATAACTAATTTTGAACAAGATATTGATATAGTTATTGCTACTCGTAATGGTATGATTAAAAAGACTAAATTAAATGAATTTAAGTCACTTCGTTATTCTAAACCATTAACTGCCATTAAATTAAAAGATGATGACCAAGTTATCAGTGCCTTTATAGCTAAATATAATGATATTTTTATAGCTACCAATAAAGGTTACGGTTTATGGTTCGATGTCTTAGATATACCCGAAGTAGGTATTAGGACTAGTGGTGTTAAATCTATTAATTTAAAAGATGATTATGTAGTATCGTTATCTAATTTCAATGCTTCTAGTACGGAATATATTAGTATTATTACCGATAAAGGTACTGGTAAACGTGTCAAATTAAATGAATTTGAAAAAGCGACACGAGCTAAAAGGGGATTATTGTTACTAAGAGAAGTTAAAACTAATCCATATCGTATTGCTAAAGCTTTAACCGCACCAGCTAATTCGTTTATTGGTATAAAAGGTAATGATATTAAAATGATTAAATTAACTGAGCTTCCTATTATGGATCGTTACTCGACGGGTTCAATTATTACTAAAGACAAAGTAAATGAAGTCTTTGTTAATAATAGTTTAATTAAAAAAGATAAAATCGAGGTAGTAAGTGAAGTAGAAGAAAATAATACTCATCCCGCACCTTCTTTAAAAGAAATCGATGAGCGACTAATGACAATCGATGATTTTATCAATAATTATGAAGAATAAAATGGTAAAAAAGTAAATTTTTTGCAAAAAATGTCTATTTTTTAGATATTTTGTATATAATTTTGTTGAATATTATTTTTGGTTGTGCTATAATCTTTGATAGAAATGACGGAAGGAGGGGAGAATAGTGACACAAGTGGCTGTTAAAGGTAATTTGGATTTAGCTATTAAAAAATTTAATAGACAATTAGCGAGAAACGGAGTCCCTTCTGAATGTAAAAAAAGAGAATGCTACGATAAACCAGGGGTAAGAAGAAGAGAAGCTAAAAAAGCTGGAATTAAAAATGCACGTAAGAGAAATAGTAGGGCTAATAGAGATTAGTCCTCTTTTTTATAGGAGAAGTAAATGGAAAAAGTATTTAAACAAATCTTATTAGGAATTATTATTGTTATTCTATCAACTATTATTACTTTTATCTTACGTGAAAACTTTTTCAAGTTTGATAAACCTTTAACTAAGGAAAATAAACAATATATCGAGCAATATATTTCGGATATTAATAATAGTAATTTAAAAGAAGGAATGACTTTTTTATCGACTTATTACTTTGGAGACCGATTTAATAACGATAAAATAGAAGTCTATTTATATGTTTTATATGACGAATATATGGAAACTGATACTTCTTTTTCTTCCTATAAGAATGTAGCAACACCTTACGTAGTAGTTATTGATACTAGTAATGATAACTTTACTATTACTGATTATCAAATACCTAATAATACTAAAGAATATCAAAAATTATTTCCTTTATCTTTAAATAGGAAGATAAAAAACTTTTCTAAGGACAAGGAATATGAAAAACTATTAGAAAAACATCAAGAATTAATTACTACTTATCGTGAATATTTTAAAGAGCAAAAGGGATTATAGGAAGATAAAAATAAAATATTGATGTAAGAAAAGTTTTTACAAAAATTTATATACAAAGGAGAAGATAAAATGTTAGAAAAATTTAATAATGATATAATTAAAGCTATGAAAGAAAAGGATCAATTACGATTGACGGTTTTAAGAATGGTTAAAGGAGCAATGCAATTAGAGAAAATTAATAATAAAAAAGAGATCGATGAGGACTTATTAACAGAATGTATTGCTAAACAAATTAAACTTCGTAACGATTCTATAAGTGAATTTGCTAAAGCTAATCGTCAAGATTTAGTCGATAAAAATAATGAAGAAATTGCTATTTTAAAAGAATATTTACCAGTCCAATTATCTAGTGAAGAAATAGATGTAATTATTGACGAAGCTTTTAAAGTAGTAAATCCAACATCAGCTAAAGATATGGGTCTAATTATGAGAGAAGTTACACCTAAAGTAAAAGGTAAAGCTGATATGAAATTAGTTAGTGATAAAATAAAGAATAAATTATCTACACTTATGTAATTTAAGTATTTAAGAGGTTATTATATGTTTGTTAGATGTAAAAATAAGATAGTGACGGAATTAAATAAGTATTCTTATTTAAAAAAAGCTTTTTTTCTTTTCTTTATAATATATTTACTTTGTCTTTTTCCAATTATAAGAGCTAATTTTAATTATATAGATGACTTAGGAAGGGTTATGTATGGTTATAGTGGTTGGACGGACTTTAGTCGTTATACATCAACTATTTTATCGTACTTTATAAATACCGATACATATTTAACCGATATATCTCCCTTACCTCAATTAATAGCCGTTTTATTTTTAAGTCTGGCTAGTATTATTCTACTACATACTTTTACTAATAATAAAAAAATAACTTTATGGAATATTTTAGCTATTTTACCTATCGGACTTTGTCCATATTTTTTAGAGTGTCTATCTTATAAATATGATGCTCCCCATATGGCTTTATCCATTTTAGCTAGTGTTTTTCCTTTACTATTTATCGATAAAAATAAAAGATTATTTTCTATTATAACAATAATTTCTGCGATAATTATGTGTACAACTTATCAAGCATCTTCGGGTATTTTCCCTATCTTAATAATCTTTTATTCTTTCTATACTTGGTGTCGTAATGAAAAAAGTAATAAAGATATATTAAAAGATTTATTGATAAGTGCTTTAAGTTTTATTGTAGGAATGATTATTTTTAAAGTATTTTTGATGCGTCCTATTCCTGGGGATACGTATGTATCGATAAAATTATCTAATTTAATGAGCTTAATACCTAATTTCTTTAGTAATTTATTAAAATATTATTCTTTAGTTATTACTGATTTTAGAAAATTATGGTTATTATTACTTGGAATAATTATTCTTTCCTTTATTATTGTTTGTTTATTTACTTCCCAAAAGAATAAAGTTTTAACTTTTATAATAACCATTATTACTTTATTATTAAGTTTTATATTAAGTTTTGGAGTATATCCTCTTTTAGATAAACCTTTATTCTTTCCAAGAGCAATGTATGGAATAGGTATAATTATTGCTTTAATGTGTTTAATTATAGCTAATAGTTCTAAGTTTAATATCTTAAAATTATTCTATTGTGCTTTAGTTTGGTCTTTTATATCTTTTGCTTTTACTTATGGTAATGCTTTAGCTGAACAAAAACGTTATACGGATTTTAGAGTACAATTAGTAATTAATGATTTAAATAATTTAGAAATTATGAATAATGGTTTAGTTAAATTAGTTCAATTAGAAGGTAATATTGGTAAATCGCCTATTATAGATAATATGCCTGATAAATATAAAATGATAAATCGTCTAGTACCATCAACTTTTGGCGGAAGTTGGGCATGGAATATCCAGTACTTCTATACTTATTTTAAAATACCTAATATTTATATCGATTATGATAAAGATTTAAAAGAAATTAATTTACCTCTTTTAAAAGATACAATGTATCATCAAATATTTGGTAACGATAATAATATCTTAATTGTTTTGAAATAAACACACGACTATTAGTGTGTTTTTTTCATACAATAATAAGGGTGATATAGTGTTTAATAATCTACGTAATTATATCGAAGATAATAATTTACATATTAATATCGATATTGGTATTGTCAATATTATTAATTATCTTGATGTTTTATCACTTAACGAAGACCAAATTAAAATTAAATACCAAAAAGGAACAATCGTTATTAATGGTAAAAAACTAGCGATTAATAAAATGTTAGATAAAGAAATATTGATAATAGGAGAAATAAAGAGTATTGAGTTTATATAAATTATCATAAATTTATATAGAGGATTAGTTAAAATGGAGTGATCTTGTGTTTAACAGTATTTATGAATTAAAAATAGAAGGTCGAGATATAAAAAGATTTTTAAAAACATTAAAAAGACGTAAAATAGAAATACTTAATATCGTCTATAGTGATGAGAGTATGCTTATCAAAGTAGATAAAAATAATTATAAAAAATTATTAGAGATTAAGACAACTTATAATATTACTTTAACTAAGTTATATGGCATGATTAAATATAAATATTTATTAAAAAAATATTCTATATTTATTACTAATATTATAATAGGTTTTATCGTTTTATTTATATGTTCTAATTTAATACTAAATGTCGAAGTAGTCCATCGTAAAAAAGAAGTAAGATCACTTATTTATAAAGAATTAAAAAGATATAAAATAGAAAAATATAATTTTGCTATTCCTTTTTCTAAACAAGAAGCAATCGTTAAAAATATTTTAGATAATAATAAGGATAAATTAGAATGGTTAGAAATAGAAAGAGTAGGTACTAAGTATATTGTTAGAGTGGAAGAACGTATTATTAATAAGTTAGAAGAAGAAGCTAAACCTAGGCATATTGTAGCTAAAAAAGATGGGATAATTATGCATATTGATTCTTCGCGTGGTGAAATAGTTAAATCCATTAATGATTATGTTAAAAAAGGAGATATTATAATTAGTGGTAATATTAGTAAAGGAGACGAAGTAAAAAATATTGTTCCTGCTACGGGTAATGTTTATGCGGAAGTATGGTACGAAGTAACAGCAACTATGCCTTTAGTTTATAAAGAAGAATTTATAACGGGTAAATCAAAGAAAAATATTGCTATAACTTTATTTAATAAAAGGTACCCTCTCTTTGATTTTTTCCCTTATAAACATCAAAGAATATTAGAATTAGCTAGTATTAAAAGTAATCTTTTACCAATTAAGATAAGTTTTGATAATGTATCAGAGTTAAGAGTAATTGACGAAGTCTATACTTATGAAGAAGCTATTGATAAAGCTTTAGATTTAGCTAAAGAAAAATTAATGGTTAAATTAGATAAGAATGAGAAAATATTATTTGAAAAAAAATTGAAAACTGTACAAAATAATAGTACAATAGAATTGACAGTATTTTTTAAAGTGTATGAAAATATAACTGCTTATCAAGAAATTAATATGGACAATATAGAGGGGTGAAATGATGCTTTATAGTGATATTTTAACATCGTTAGATAATACTTTAGGTGATGTACTACAAATGACATGGCCAATGTTATTTATATCGATTGTTTTAATCGCCTCTGTTAGGATTGCTTACTTATTAAAAAAAGAAGAAGAATTTGTCCTTCATAAAGAAATATTATTATTAACTTTTGTCTTATATATATTGTGTTTATTCCAAGTAGTAACTTTTCAAGATATAAATACAGTATCAGGTAATAATTATGTTCCTTTTAAAGAAATATTTAGGTATGATTTTGGTGGTAGATTATTTGTTAAAAATATAATAGGTAATGTTTTAATGTTTATTCCTTATGGCTTTTTTGCCACGTTATATGCTGATATAAAAAAGGGAAGATATGCTTTTATTTTAGTCCTTTTAGCATCAGTTTCTATCGAATGTACTCAGTTAATGATAGGAAGAGTGTTCGATGTTGACGATATATTATTAAATGTTACTGGTGGTATGTTAGGGTTTTTATTCTATCGTTCTTTGGACAAGTTAAAAGAAGTATTACCTAAATTTTTTCATAGTAGATTATTTCTCGATATAGCATCAGTAAGTATTTTTGTTTTAGCTATTATATATGTTGTTTGGAGGTTATAATGCAGATAGGAGTATTTAATCAAACTTCTTACGATTTACAAAAAGAATTAGAAGAATTAAAAAAATTATTAGAAAACGTTTCCGAAGACGAAAAACTAGGAAATGGCGAGTTTAATGTCATTATAGTAGGAAATGAAGAAATAAAAGATTTGAATAATAAATACCGTGGTATTGATAAAGTAACTGACGTTATTAGTTTTGCTTTAGAAGATGATAAAACTTTAAAATTAGATAATTATCGTTTGTTAGGAGATATTTATATTTGTCTAGAAAGAGCTAAAGAACAAGCTATATCGTATGGGCATTCTTTTAAAAGAGAATTATCTTTTTTAGCAGTACATGGTCTTTTACATTTACTAGGATATGACCATATGAATAAAGATGACGAAAAAATAATGTTTCAAAAACAAGAGGAGGTGCTTTCCCGTTATGGCATTGAAAGATAAGAAAAATAAAAAATATATTGTTGAGGATAAGAAAAGTGTTTTAAAAAGTTTTGGACATGCTCTAGATGGTATTCGCTATGCTTTTTCAACGGAATATCACATGATAGTTCATGGTTATTTTGCTATCTGTGTTATTATTGCTGGCGTTTTATTTCAAATAAGTTATTTTGAATGGTTAATATGTTTAATATTAATTGGTAGTGTTATCGCTTTAGAACTTGTCAATACAGCTATTGAATCCGTTACTAATATGATTACTACCGATAATAATTTTTATGCTAAAGTAGCTAAAGATTTATCAGCAGGAGCTGTTTTAGTTATGAGTGTTGTAGCAGGTTTTATCGGTTTAATCATCTTTTTACCAAAACTTTTTGAACTTTTTTAGGAGGGAAAATGATAGAAAAATTAAAGAATTTATTAAATAATAGTTACAGTCCTTATTCCCATTTTAAGGTAGCTTGTATCGTTCTTATGAAAGATGGTAGAGAGTTTACTGGGGTCAATGTTGAAAATGCTAGTTATGGTTCTACTATCTGTGCTGAACGAGTAGCTATTACGCAAGCTATTACAGCTGGTTATAAAAAGGGCGATTTTTTTAAATTATATGTTATGGTCGATAGTGAAAAGATTGGTACTTGTTGTTTTGCTTGTCGCCAAGTTATTCAAGAATTTTTTGAGCCTGTCCAAGAAGTAGTAATGATGGATAAGTTAGGTAACCAATTAACAAAGACCGTAGCAATGTTATGTCCTTATCCCTTTAATGAGGATAATTTATCATGAAAACAGGATTTGTAAGTTTAGTAGGAAGACCTAATGTCGGTAAAAGTACTTTATTAAATAATTTACTTGAACATAAAATTGCTATTACTTCTAAAGTATCAGGCACGACTAGAAATATAATTGAAGGAATTTATAATGATAAGGACTCCCAAATAATATTTATTGATACACCTGGTATTCATAAACCCCAAAATAAATTAGGAACCCTTATGAATAATAAGGCTTATATGATGGCAGAAGATGTCGACATTGTTCTTTTTTTAGTGGACGTCACTAAAGAATTTGGTAAAGGTGATAATTTTATCTTAGAAAAGTTAAAAGACTTAAACAAACCAATCTTTCTTATTTTAAATAAAGTAGATATGATTAAAAAAGATAAATTATTAGAAACTATAAATAATTATAAAGATTTATATGATTTTAAAGAAATTATACCTGTTTCTGCTTTAAAAGGAGATAATGTTTTAGATATTATTACAACTGTTAAAAAATATTTAACTGAAGGCGACTTATATTATTCTGTCAATGATATTACTAATGTCAGTCGCGATTTCATTTTAGCGGAAATGGTAAGAGAAAAAATATTAGAATTAACGAAAGACGAAGTACCCCATTCAGTAACTTGTATCGTTCAAAATTATAGTGAAGAAGATAACATTATTCATGTTATGGTCGACATTATTATCGATAGAGAAAATATTAAAAAAATAATTATTGGTCATAATGGATCGATGCTAAAACAAATAGGTACTTTAGCAAGAAGTGATATGGAAGAATTTTTAGGGAAAAAAGTTTATTTGGAAACTTTTGTTAAAACCATAAAGGATTGGAAAGATAAAGAAAAGTACTTAAATGATTTAGGATTAAATGAAATAAAATAGTATAAATTATTAAACTCTTTAGCATTATATTAATGGTGATATAATGGATAATATTTTATGGGATTTATTTAAAGCGACAGGCGATATTAAATATTTTTTACTTTTACAAAAACTAGAGGTGAGAAAAAGTGGAGATAAAAAAATTAGAGGGGATCATCTTAAGTGAAACTAATTATAGTGAATCTAGTAAAATATTAAATGTTTTAACTAAAGATTATGGTATAATTGGCGTTATGTCCAAAGGGTGTCGTAAAATTAAAAGTCCCCTTCGCAGTACTAGCAGTAAAATGGTCTATGGAATGTTTAATCTTTACTATCGTAATAATGGACTATCGACTTTGACTAGTGTCGATGTAATAGATAATTTTAATAATATTAAAAAAGATATAATGGCTATAAGTTATGCTAGCTTTTTATTAGAGCTTACCGAACAAGTATATAAACAAAATAATAATAAAGAAATATTTGCTTTATTTATAAGTGGACTAAAGAAAATAGATAATGGTTTTAATCCCGTGGTTATAACTAATATTTTAGAATTAAAATACTTAGATTACTTAGGAATAGGGTTACAATTAGATGGTTGTAGTATTTGTGGGAATAGTGAAGATATTGTAACGATCAGTGTTAAACACGGTGGTTACCTTTGTAAAGATTGTTTTAATGACAATAAAATAGTAAATAAAAAAGCTATCGAATTAATTAGAATGTTTTATTATGTCGATATTGATAAAATAACTAAACTTGATTTACATTACGATACGATTAAAGAAATAGACGACTTTCTAGAGGAATACTATGACGAATATTCAGGTCTTTATTTAAAGAGTAAACAATTTTTAAAAAATGTTGCCAAGGTTATTAATATTTAAATAATAATCTTTTTTTCTATTAATCAATACTTTTTTTCATAGTTTTATTGTATACTTATATTGGAGATGGGGATATGAAGAAGTTAAATGAATTATATAAAGGATATCCAAGTATTGATATTAAAGGAATAAAAATAAATTCTAAAGAAGTAGTTGATGGCGATATTTTTGTTTGTACTAAAGGAGTAACGACCGATCGTCACGATTTTATCGACGAAGCTGTTAGTAATGGAGCAAAATTTTTAGTAGTTAAAAAAGAAGGTAATTACCAAGTACCTTATATTAAAGTAGATAATCCTAATACGGAACTTGCTAAGTTAGCTGAAAAATTTTATGATTATCCTCTTGATAAATTAAAATTAATTGGTATTACTGGTACTGATGGTAAAACGACAACAGCTATGATTATAAGAGATTTATTAGGGTCTAATGAATGTGGTTATATTGGTACCAATGGGGTTAAAGGCAAAGAAATAGATACTAAAATTACGAATACGACGCCCGAATGTCATGTTTTATATCAAATATTAGATGCTTTCGTCAAAGAAAATTTAAAGTATGTCAGTATGGAAACTTCCAGCGAAGCTTTTTATCGTAATCGTCTCGATACTTTTCGATTTGCTGTAGGTATAGTAACTAATGTAACAGGAGACCACTTAAATATTCATAAAACTTTTGAAAATTATAAAGATTGTAAAAAGCAATTACTTAAATTATTAGAAAAAGATGGTACAGCTATTTTAAATATCGATGATAAGTATTATGAAGAATTTAAAGATATTCACGATAAAGTTTTAACCTATGGTAAAAATGATAAAGCTACTTTAGTAATTAAAGATTACAAAGAAAATAGTAATAATACTGATATAACTTTTATTTATCAAAATAAAGAGTATCAAGTTTCAAGCCCTTTAGTAGGAGAATTTAATATTTATAATTTAGCAAGTGCGATCCTAGCTCTTACTTCTTTAGGATACTCTTTCCTAGACGTTTTAGATAGAATTAAAAATATTAAGACACCTCGTGGACGTTGTGAAGTAATAGAAGGATCTAATTACAAAATAGTATTAGATTATGCCCATACAGTCAATGGTTTAAAATCTATTTTAGAGTACTTAAATAAAATTAAAAAAACCAAAATTATAAAATTATCCTAGACTATGCGCATACACCTGATGCTTTAGATAAAATCTTGACTTTTTTAAATTCCGTAAAGAAAAATCGTATCATAACAATTACTGGTTCTGCTGGAGGAAGAGAAAAAGAAAAAAGAAAAGATATGGGTAAGGTTGTTTTAGATAATTCGGATTTAGTTATTTTTACAACTGATGATCCGAGGTTTGAAGATCCCAAAGAAATAATTAAAGAAATGATTGCTAATAACACGGGTAATTATGAAGTAATTGTCGATAGAACTTTAGCGATTAATAAAGCTTTAGCACTTGCTAAAGAAAATGATATTGTACTAGTTGCTGGTAAAGGTAGAGATAACTATATGGCAATTGAAGATAAATACGTTCCTTACTGTGATTATGATGTTATTTGTAAGTATTTAGGTAAAGATAATAATTAAATTATTTTAAAAATAAATAAGATAAAACTTTAACTTATGACAATAAAGTTTTATCTTATTTTTAATGTTTCTATCGATAGATAAATGGTTTTATATTAATAAAATTGATAAAGTAAATATTTTATTTTTCATAAATAGCATTTCCTTAATTCCTTTTATCTTAAAAATTTGCTATAATTATAAAAGGTGGTGTTATGGACAATCGTTTAATTAGAAATTTTAGTATTATCGCCCATATCGATCATGGGAAAAGTACGTTAGCAGATAGAATTTTAGAAAAGACAGGAGCGGTATCTAAAAGAGAAGCTAAAGACCAAATGCTTGATAATATGGATATTGAACGTGAACGAGGGATAACCATTAAATTAAATACAGCTTGTCTTAAATATACTTTAGATGGGGTAACATACGATTTAAACTTAATTGATACGCCAGGGCATGTCGATTTTAGTTATGAAGTTTCTCGTAGTCTTGCTTCTTGTGAAGGAGCTTTGTTAGTAGTTGACGCTAGTCAAGGAATAGAAGCTCAGACTTTAGCTAATCTTTATTTAGCAATGGAAAATGACTTAGTTATTATTCCGGTAATTAATAAAATTGATTTACCTAATGCGGACATACCTAAAGTAAAAAAAGAACTTATGGATTTAGTGGGATTTAGTGAAGATGAAATAATATTGACAAGTGCTAAAACGGGAGAAGGAATAGATAAGTTATTAGAAGCTATCGTCAAAAAAATTCCTAGTCCTAAAGGTGATAGTTCCCTACCTTTACAAGCTTTAATTTTTGATAGTGTTTTTGATTCGTATCGCGGAGTAATTATAAATGTCCGTGTTATGAACGGGGAAGTAAAAGTAGGGGATATTATCAAAATGATGGAGACGAATGCTACTTACGAAGTAACCGAAATTACTATTAATACTCCTAAAGAAGTAAAAATAAATAAGTTAAATACTGGCGAAGTAGGTTTTATTATTGCTAATATAAAAAGTATATCCGATGTAAAAGTAGGTGATACTATTACTCTTCTTAATAATCCAGCTAAGAGTAAATTACCAGGATATAAACCGATGAAATCAATGGTTTTTTGTGGAATGTATCCCATTGATACATCACGTTTTGAGGATTTGCGTGATGCTTTAGAAAAGTTAAAATTAAATGATGCTTCGCTAACTTTTGAACCAGAAACATCTAAAGCTTTAGGATTTGGTTTCCGTTCAGGTTTCTTAGGTCTTTTACATATGGAAATAATTAAAGAAAGAATTACGAGAGAATTTAATATTGATATAATTACGACCGCACCTTCAGTTATTTATGAAGTAGAACTTACGAATAAAGAAAAAATTATGATTGATGCTCCTAACAAGTTACCTGATAAAAGTAAAATTCAAGAAATTAAAGAACCTTATATTAAAACTAGTATTTTTACACCTAGTGAATACATCGGACCTATTATGGAATTATGTCAAGGGAAAAGAGGTATCTATATAAGTATGGATTATATTGATCCATCGCGAGTAAATATTCATTACAGCCTACCATTATCAGAAATTGTATACGATTTTTTTGATAAATTAAAGTCTTCTACCAAAGGATATGCATCTTTTGATTACGAAGTAGAAGGATATAAAGCTAGTGATTTAGTTAAAATGGATATTTTGTTAAATGGTGAAGTAATAGATGCTTTAAGTGTTATTGTTCATAAAGATTTCGCTTATCAAAGAGGTAAAGCCGTTGTCGAAAAATTAAAAGAAGTAATACCTCGGCAAATGTTTGAAGTTCCTATCCAAGCTTCACTAGGAACTCATGTTATAGCCAGAAGTACCGTTAAAGCCTTACGTAAAGATGTTTTAGCTAAATGTTACGGAGGCGACGTTACCAGAAAAAGAAAATTATTAGAAAAACAAAAAGAAGGTAAAAAGAAAATGAAACAAATAGGAAGTGTCGAACTTCCACAAGAAGCCTTTATGAGTGTCCTTAGTGAGGACGTAGATAAATAGGAGGATTTATGGCAAGTACTTTAAATAGTGATGAAGAAAGAAAAAGAAGAGTAATATTAGTAGGATCTTTGTTTAAAGAAACAGGGTTATCGACAAGAAAATTAGCTCGTCTTATCACAGATAATTATTTTCCCATTAGTAATTGTACAGTCAGTGATTATATGAGCCGTTATTGCAAACTGAAACCTAGTGAAATAGACCAAATTAAAGAAAAAATTTATGAAAATACCCCTGATAGTATTGCTAAAGAAGAAGTCAAAGATAGAGTAGTAAAAAATGTATCCTTATTTGAAAATGGTTTTACTATCTCAGAAATAGCCGAAAGCATTAATACTAATTTTTGGACAGTATATCGCGATATTGCTGTTCGTTATCAAAATATTGATAAAAAACATTTTGACGAAGTTATAAAACCTAAACTATTAGAAAATAGTAAAGAAAACTTAAAAAAAAGTGAATACCATTAATGGATAATATAAAAGCAATTTATATACATATTCCTTTTTGTAAAAAGATATGTTCTTATTGTGACTTTTGTAAAATGTATTATCAAAAAGAATTAGTTCTTTTATATTTAGATGCTTTAGAAAAAGAAATAAAGAGTAATTATTCTTCTTCTAAAATTGAAACTATATATATAGGAGGAGGTAGTCCTTCTTCTCTTGACTTTTTAGCTTTAAACAAATTATTAAAGATGTTAGAAGTAATAGATAAAAGTAATTTACAAGAATTTTCTTTTGAAATGAATGTTGCTGATATTACGGAGAATAAATTAAAAATATTAAAAAAATATGGGGTTAATCGGATAAGTATTGGTATTGAGACGATTAATGATAAATTTTTTCCTTTAATCGAAAGATATAATAATAAAGATGATGTTTATAAGAAAATTAATTTAGTAAAGAAATATTTTAATAATATCAATGTGGACTTTATGTATGGGTTTCCTAATGAGACAATTAGCGATTTAAAAAAAGATTTGGCTTTTTTTAAAAAGTTAGAAGTTAATCATATATCTATTTATTCCCTTATTTTAGAAGAACATACGAAGTTATATATAAATAAAGTAAAAGCTATTAATGAAGATTTAGAAGCTAAAATGTATTACTATATTATTGATTATTTAAAGTCTTTAGGATATCAACATTATGAAATAAGTAATTTTGCTAAAGATAACTGGGTATCAAAACATAACTTAACTTATTGGAATAATGAAAAGTATTATGGTTTTGGACTTGGGGCGGGAGGATATATCGATAATATTAGATATACTAATACTAGAAGTATCAATAATTATTTAAAAGGTAACTATCGCTTAGAAGAAGAAAAAATAACGAAAGAAATTAATATGGAAAATGAAATGATTTTAGGATTAAGAAAAAGAGAAGGAATAAGTAAAAAAAGATTTAAAGAGAAATTTAAGGAAGAAGTAGAAGATGTTTTTCCTATAAAAGAATTAGTCCAAAAAGATTTATTAATAGATAAGGATGACTACATTTATATTAATCCTAGTAAATTATATGTATCTAATAATATTTTAATAAATTTTATCAAAAATAGTTGAAAACGTATGTTTGATATGTTATTATATTAATATGGAGGTAGTATGAACAAAGTAGAAGTATTTAAAAAAGAATTTAGTTATATAAAAGACGAAAAATATGCGATTGATGCTAGATATTTAGTTGATAGCTTACCGGACTATTTTTTTAGTATTCCTGCATCGTCTACGGGAAAATATCACCCTAAATATACTTTAGGGGATAGGGGATTAGTAAGACATACTAAGTCAGCAGTGAGAATAGCTTACGAATTATTAGATAATCCTTTAATTGGTGGTAAATATACGAGTAGAGAGAAAGATTTAATGATTTTAGCATTAATATTACATGATGGTATGAAACTTGGTAAGTCAATATACTAAAGTAGAACATCCTTTGTATATATCACAACATATTAAAGATAATAAAAATAATTTGAATATGAATGACGAAGATATTAATTTTGTATGTAGTGTTATTGAAGCCCATATGGGACCTTGGAATAAAGATTTTGATGGGAATAGTGTATTACCTATACCTAAAACAAAATATGAGAATTTTGTTCATATGTGCGATTTTCTAGCATCACGTAAATTTATTAATATCGAGTTTGACGAAAATGATAATATAATAGATTAATTTTTAGGAGGTTTAGGATGTCTAATTGGGATAAAGAATATTTAAAATTATGTAAAAAAATATTACAAGAAGGAAAGGAAGTTGCTAATAGAACAGGTAACAATGCGATAAAGTTAGATGGATATTATTTAGAATTTGATTTGGAAAAAGAATTTCCTTTTTTAACGACGAAACAATTATATTATAAAAATGCTATTTTAGAGATGCTATGGATTTATCAAATCCATTCTAACGATGTTAGATGGTTGCAAGAACGTAACGTCAAGATTTGGAATGAATGGGAAGTACAAGAAGATGGAAAATGGTATGCGACCCAAATGGTTCCTAAAGGTGACGGAACTTTAGAAAGACAAGAAATAGTTAAAGATTTTGGAATAGATAAGGCTCATACGATTGGAACAGCTTACGGTTTTATTGTAGATCGTTATAAACTAGTAGATAATTTAATAAACACGATAAGAACTAATCCTACTGATCGAAGAATGGTTATGAGCCTTTGGCAAGACGAATTTATGCCAACAGCGGTATTACCTTCGTGTGTTTGGTCAACCGAATGGAATGTATGGAATGACCGTATTAATTTTTGGGTACATCAAAGATCGTGTGATGTTCCTTTAGGATTACCATTTAACGTAACTCAATATGCTACTTTAGGCTACATTATCGCCCATCTTACAGGGTATAAACCAGGAATAATGCGTTGGAGCTTAAACGACCCACATATTTATATAAATCAAATTGAAGGAATAAAAGAACAAATTTATCGCGGTGATAATTTAGAAGATTACGAAGCTCCCACTTTATGGCTTAATCCCGATATAAAGGAATTTAAAGATTTTGATAATTCCCGTGAATTAAAAGATATAAAAGTTTTAAATTATCGTCATCATGGTCCCATTAAATTTCCTATTTCACAATAGTAAACTATGCAAAACCTAAAAATAATTAGTGCGATAGGGCATAATAATGAAATTGGTAAAGATAATGGTTTAATTTGGCGTATACCTGGTGACTTAGCTTTTTTTCAAAAAACGACAATTAATAATAATGTTATTATGGGACGAAAGACTTTTGAATCTTTACCACATCTATTAAAAAATAGAAAGCATATCGTTTTATCGAGGGATAATAATTTTAATAATAAAGATATTGAAATATATAGCGATTATTATCAAGTATTAAATAAAGTTAAAAATAGTAGGGAAGACTTTTATGTAATAGGGGGGGAAAGCATTTACCGTCTATTTGAAAATGATGCAGTAGGAGATGCCGATAGTTATTTTCCTAAGTTTAGTAAAGATGATTGGCATAAAGAAATAATAGGCGAAGGTAATTATAACGATATTAAATATAAGCATGTAAAATATTTGAGGAGATAAATTATGAGAGGTAAGTTGATTGTTATTGAAGGGTGTGATTGTTCAGGGAAAGAAACCCAAAGTAAATTATTAGTTGAAAAATTAAAAGAACATAACTATCCCTGTATTGGTTTTAGTTTTCCTATGTACGATACTGCCACTGGTAAAATTGTTGGTGGACCTTTCTTAGGAAAAGAAGAAATTAGTAAAAGTTATTTTCAAGAGGGTTCGTCTAAAGTTGACCCTAAAGTATCTTGTCTATATTATTCAGCTGATTTTAAATATAATATAAATGTTATTAATGAATACTTAGATAAAGGTTATTATGTTATTTTAGATCGTTATGTCACTAGTAGTTTAGCCTTCCAGGGTAGTAAAATTAAAGATAAAGATGAGCGTTTTCAAATGTACCAATGGATCGATAAATTAAATTATTGGTTATTAGCGTTACCTAAACCAGATATAACTATCTTTTTACACGTCCCTTTAGCATACGTTTGTGAACTAATGAAAAATAGAGCTAACTTAGACGATAACGAAAGAGATAAGGAATATTTAAAAACAACTGAAAAAACTTATTTAGAATTGACCGAATTATATAATTGGCAATATGTAAATTGTATAGAAGATGACCACCTTCGCAGTATAGAGGACATAAATAAAGAAATAATGAATATAATATTATAAGGTGGAGTTTATGAATTTTATTGCCCATAGAGGTTTACAAGCACGAAATTCTTGTGAAAATACACTAGAAGCTATTTTGTTAGGAGATAAAAATCCTCATATTAAAGGTGTCGAAATAGATGTTAGGCTTACTAAAGATAATCAAGTAGTAGTAATCCATGACGATATTATTGACCGTGTCAGTGATGGAACTGGTTATGTTAAAGATATGTCTTTAAAAAGATTAAGATTGTATAATTATGGAACTATTATTA
Organism: uncultured Bacilli bacterium; assembly: GCA_947627965.1. Classification (GTDB taxonomy): domain Bacteria; phylum Bacillota_I; class Bacilli_A; order RF39; family UBA660; genus RGIG3091. The sequence goes on along the minus strand of CANQYA010000003.1, from coordinate 680 downwards.
AACCTGCAACTATTAATACTTTAGAAGAAGTTTTAAAAAAATATAGTCGTAATTCCTTTTTAATAATAGAAATAAAAGACGAAGGTATGAGAAATAGTATTATATCCCATGAAGTATTAAAAATAATCAATAAATATTCTTATCTTAATATCTTTATTCAAAGTTTTAGCAAAGAAATTATTGATTATTTTAAAAAGAACTCTAATTTTAAGATAGGGGCTTTAATTAAAAAAAGTAATATGGATTTATTAAAATTAGATGTTGATTTTTATTCTATTAATAAAGAATTAATTACTAAAGACTTAGTTATAAAATTACTTAATAATAATAAAATGGTAATGATATGGACAATTAAAAAAGTAGAAGAAATAAATAAATTATATCTTCTTTTAGATAATTATATTAATGATGTATATTTAATAACGGAGATAATATTAAAAAAAGATACTTTCAATGATTAAGTATCTTTTTTAAGCTTCTTTTAAATTGTCATATAAGTCTATTATTTCTATTTCATTATCATATAAATCAATTATTTCAAGACAGTAAGCATCAATTAATTCGTTAGTTATTTGATAGTTAGGTTTTACTGGTAACTTATTAATACTTTTTTTTTCGTCTAATTTATTATCAGTTTCTATTTCATTATCTTGTTTAATTATTTCTTTGGTATTTTCTTT
>CANQYA010000002.1 GCA_947627965.1 uncultured Bacilli bacterium | reverse complement strand
GTCTTTAAGCTAGAAGCCAATTATACAAAAGAAGAAATTATTGAATTTTACTTAAATTCCCAATGGTTAGCAAATGAAGGAAATATTAACTATGATGGAATTATTGGTATTGAACAAGCTAGTCTCTTCTACTTTGGTAAATCCAGTAAAGATATGAACCTTGCCGAAGCATCTTTATTAGTAGGAATACCAAAGTCTCCCTCTAATTATTCCCCCATAACTAATTTTGAATTAGCTAAAAAAAGACAAGAATTAGTTTTAAATAATATGGTAAAAAATAATTATATAACTGAAGAAGAAAAAGAGAAAGCTTTAAATGAAAAATTAAATATTATTGGTAAAAGAGCTACTATAGACTCAGATACTTTATTATATTTTCAGGATGCCGTTTTACAAGAATTAAAAACCATTAAAAGTATTCCTTCGTCTTTTCTTGATACTGGTGGTTTAAAAATATATACTACTTTGGATATGAATGCCCAAATGTCTTTAGAAAATTCTATTAAAGAAAATATGGAAAATCAAAATAATGTTCAGGCTTCTAGTGTCATGATTAATCCTAAAAATGGTAATATTATAGCTTTAGTAGGAGGCACTAATTACTCTGTTACCCAATATAATAGAGCTTTATATTCAAAAAGGCAAGTTGGTTCAACTATGAAACCTTTTTTATACTACGCAGCTTTAGAAAATGGATTTACTGCTAGTACGTCATTTACCAGCGAAGAAACTACTTTTGTCTTTTCTAATCAGAAAACTTATTCTCCACAAAATGCTAATCAAGTATATGGCAATAAGCCCATATCTTTAGCAACAGCCATTGCTTATTCAGAAAATATATATGCTGTTAAAACGCATATGTTTTTAGGAGAAAATATTTTAGTTGATATTGCTAAAAGATTAGGAATTAGTGAAAACTTGCCAATGGTTCCTTCATTACCACTTGGTACTAGTGAAATAGGGATTATTGAAATGGCATCAGCTTATTCAGTTTTTGCTAATAATGGATACAAAACTACTCCTCACTTAATTAATAGAATAGAAGATGTCGATGGCAATGTTTTATATAATTTTAAAGAAACTCCCGAACTGGTTTTAAATCCTAGTCTTACATATATTTTAAATGAATTATTGACAACTACATACGACTCAGCTTTTATCGATTACAATTATCCTACTATGGTTAACTTAGCTGGACGTTTTTCAAGAAAGTATGCGATTAAATCAGGTACAACTGCAACTGATGGTTGGACAATTGGTTACAACCCTGACGTAGTTACAGCAACTTGGATAGGTTATGACAACAATGCCAATATTGATTCCAGCATGTATGGTTTATCAAAAAATATTTGGGCTGACGCTATGGAAACATATTTAAAAGATACGGAAGAAACTTGGTTTGAAAAACCATCAAATGTCGTTGGTGTTTTAGTTGATCCTATTTCAGGAGAAGTAGCAAATAGTCAAACGAAAAAAAAGAAGATCCTCTATTACCTAAAAGGTACTGAACCTTACTCTAATCAAAATAAAATAAATACTAATTTAAAAAATTAACTCGACCATATCGCCTGTTTTTAAAAAACATCCGTTAGCGTCGTCAGTATCTAAATGCACCTCTAAAACGCCCTGTGGCGTTTCTTTAACATAAACATCATTTAAAATAGCACTTTTGTTACTTTTAACTTTAATACTAATTTTTTCAACATTAACTAATCCTAAACGAACTCTATCCTCATGGTTTAAATGCAAATGTCTATTAGCAATAATCGCACAATTTTTAGTTAAAGTACCACATGGACCGATAATTGTTACTGAACAAGCATCAGTTAAGTCCCCCGACGTCCTTATAGGGGCATCTAATCCTAAAAAATAACAATCCGTTTTAGATAATTCTACTTGGGTATAAGAACGAAGTGGTCCTAAAACCCTTACTTTTTCTATTTTATTTTTACTAGTTGCAATAGTTACAAATAAGTTAGATGCAAACTCTCCTGTTTGAACCAAATCTCTTACTTTAACCAATTCTTCATCACCAAATAAAGTGATATAATCTTCCTTACTCAAATGAATATGCCTATTAGATACACCTAAAACTACTTCCATATTTTCTTCCTCCATTATAAATTATATCACATTAGTAGTATTTTTCATAAATTATTATCATATGATTAAGTGTAAAATGAAAGGATGAAAATATGAATAATAATTATCAAAATATTCCCTACTTAAATAATAATCCTAACTATATACCAAATCAAGGAACTCAGCCACCATATACTAATATTCCAAATAATAATCAAAACTATAATAGTTACATAGACGAAAATTATCAATATGCTTATAATATTCTTAATAACAATCCTGCCCAAATAGCAACATTTTATATGTCATATCCCGATTCAGTCGAATGGCGTGATCGCGTTTTTACTGGACGTGTCGTCCATGCTTCCAGGGAATATACTTTATTAAGAAACGAAGAAACAAAGGAATGGTATGTACTTCCATCAATCTATTTAAATTATGTTATCTATAATGAAGAAGTTAATTTAACATAGATTGGACCATTTCTTTTTTTTACATTATACCTAAGCTTGGTCACGATTTTTTCATTTTTATAAAAAGAATTTAATCTTACCAAGTTAACGATTTTTAAATACTAAAGGGCGATAACTTAAATTTAAGCATTACCTTTTTTGGCAATAATACATATTTTTACAAGAATACATAATTGCGAGTTTATAAAGGATTTAAAAAAGTGACCATTTATTCATCAGCTCTAAAAAAGGGCATGCACCAATTTAACTAAAATTTACTGTAAGACTAAATTCTATATCAACGTATTAATATGAATATATCAATATTTTTACGTATCAAACTGCAACTTAACTTTTCTCTTTCCCAAATATCAAAAGTTGCAAAATATTAAACTTATTAATTTACTATTTAATACTATACATGGTATAATGGTTAATAATAGAGGTGAAGATATGATATTTGAAATTATATCAAGTATAGTTGTTTTAATAGCTGTTTTTTTAATGATTATATTAATTATAAGAAAGAAATTAAGTATTTATAGCATTAAAATTCAAGCTAGTGAAAGAGATTTAGATGCTTTATTAGGTAAAAAATTATCTTTACTAGGTGATATATACGCCATTTATAAAGAAAAAGATGCGAAAGAATTTCAATTTTTATGTCATATTGACGAAGAAAGCGAAGATAAGTTCAAACTTAATGTTATTTTAAATAAAGCTTATCAAGAATTAAAAAATTATTTAGATGAACGCCCTAGTTACGTTCCAAGTGATGAAGAAAAAACTTTATTAGACGATTTATTTCAATGTGATATTGAATGTACCGCCATTAAAAATTATTATAATGATGTAATAGTTAAATATAATAAATATATTAGTCGTTTTCCTAATAATATCATTAGTAAGTTTATGAATTTAGAGAAAAAAGAAATGTATAATGACCCTAAAGAAGAAGAATTTGAGATATTAAAAGAAAAAAATTAATCCTTTATTTCCCAATTAATAGGTTTTAATCCTTTACTAATTAAAAAATTATTGGTTTTAGAAAATGGTCTACTTCCAAAAAAACCATTATATGCTGACAAAGGTGATGGATGAGCTGATTCAATAATGTAATGTTCTTTATTGGTAATCAGCTTTTTTTTACTACGAGCATAACTTCCCCATAAAATAAAAACTATGGGTTCTTTTTTTTGATTTAAAAGTTTAATTATTTCATCAGTAAATTGTTCCCAACCTTTGTCACGATGTGAGGTTGGTTTATCTTTTTCGACAGTAAGAACAGCATTTAATAAGAGAACTCCCTCTTTTGTCCAAGAAACTAAACTACCATTTTTAGGAATATCATACCCCAAATCGTCATGTAATTCTTTAAAAATATTAATTAAAGAAGGTGGTTTTACAACGCCTTTTTTTACTGAAAAGCACAATCCTTCGGCTTGATTTTCACCGTGATAAGGGTCCTGACCAATAATAACTACTTTAGTATCTTGATAAGAAGTATAGCGAAAAGCATTATATACTTCATTTATTTTAGGATAAATAATTTTATGGTTATATTCAGTAATTACAAAATTTTCTAAATTTTTAAAATATTCTTTATTAAATTCCTCTTTAAGTAACAAATCCCAATCATTGCCAATCATAAACTTCACCTATCAATATTATAGTACATAATCTTTTAACTTAACAATAGAATAAACATTAATAATACCCATTAATGCTATAAAAATATCTACTAATCCCCATAAAATTAACGAATTAGTAACACTTCCTAAAATTAAAATAAATAAAGAAATAATTTTTAGTAAAATAATAGCTTTTTTACTTATATTAGGAAATAAAAATTTAAGACTATTTTCACCATAGTAATAACCTGTAAGTATTGTGGAAAAAGCAAAGATAAAAATAGTTATTAATAAAATAATTTCACCTAAATACCCGAGGTGATAAGTAAAAGCATATTGAGTTAATTCTATTCCATTAACATTATTAAAAATTACACTTTGGTAGTTACTTAATAAAATTATAATTGCTGTTAATGTACAAAGAATTAAACTAGTAAAATATACCCCCATTATCTGAACCATGCCTTGCCCTTTAGCATCTTCACTTGAAGCAGTAGAAGATGCGATTGCTCCACTACCTATTCCTGCTTCATTAGAAAAAATACCTCTTTGAAAACCAATAACAAAAGTAGTAAGGAACGAAGTACCAATAGCTTTTAATTTAAAAGCATCTTTTATAATAGTTAAAAAAACATTACCAATATTATTTATATTCATAATTATTATATAAAAAGATATTAAAATATAGATAATACCTATAATAGGCATCATTTTACTAGATATATCAATTATACCTTTAGTTCCTTTAAAAATAATTAATCCTGTTATAATAGCAATTAAAATACCTATAAATAATTCAGGAAAATTAAATTTAATTAAGGACTTAGTTATGGTATTAGCTTGAATAGTTAAAAAACCAAAAAGATAAGTAATTAATACTAGTAAAGCATATATTTTAGCTAATCTAGGAGCTTTTAACCCTTTTTTAATATAATAAGATGGACCTCCTTCATTAATATTATCTTTTTTTTTATGAAATAATACTCCTAAAAAGCTTTCAACATAAGCATTAGGAACAACTATAAAAGTAGATATCCATAACCAAAATATAGTTCCTGGTCCCCCTACATATATAGCTAAAGCTATACCAGCTAAACAACCGACACCTATTCTTCCTGCTAAAGTAAACATTAAAGTCTTAAAAGGCGATATTTCATCTTTTTTATTTTTAGTAAAACCTTTAAATAATTCTTTTATATTAAACTGAATAAATTTAAGTTTTTTACTATAGTAAAGACCACTTCCTAGTAACATTATTGTTGCTATACCCCATAATAATTTATTAATATTATTTAAAATAATAATCACCATTTAATATTACTAGTAAGTTTATTTAATTATGAAAAAAGAAAAACATAATTGTCTTTCTCGTGGTTCTTAAATATTAAAAGATATTCTTAAAATTAAGCAGTACTTTTTTGTAAGAATACATAATTTAGAGTTTTAGAAAATTAAAAAAAGCGACAATTATATTCGTCACCTTTCAAGTACAAGACCATTATATTTATCGCATCTCTTAGTACAAGCCCAAAACATAATTATCTTTCTTATTTATGATATTCTTCATTATTATTTATTTTAAAAGAACGATATATTTGCTCTAATAAAATTACTCTAAATAATTGATGAGGAAAAGTCATTTGAGAAAAGGATAATTTTAAATTAGATTTTGCTTTTATTTCGTCATCTAGTCCATATGACCCACCAATAATAAAAGTTATATTACTATTATAATTAAATATATTATCGAGTTTTTTGGCAAAACTAATAGAATCCATTTCGATACCATCAATTTCTAAAGTAATAATAAAATCTTTATCATTAATGTAATTAATTATTTCTTCTTTTTCTTTCTTTAAAATATTACCATTATTTACATCATTTAATTCTATTAATTCAATTTTTGTATACTTATTTATTCTTTTAAGATATTCATTAACAGCTTCTTTTAAATAATTTTCTTTTAATTTACCAACACATATTACTTTTATCATTTAAACCTCAACCATATCTGTTTCTTCGTTTTGATGAGTGACAATAATTTTATCGTCACTAAAATTAGTAGAAGCTAATTCTTCTTTTACTTGTTCTAAAGCTAAATCGTAAGTATTATTATTTTCGCTAATGTGAGCAAGAAAAATATATTTAGTATTATCACCTATTACTTTAGTTAAATATTTACCTGTATAACGATTAGACAAATGTCCTTTGTCGCTAATTACTCTTTGTTTTAAATAATAAGGATAAGGTCCATTCATAAGCATTTCTTCGTCATGATTAGTTTCAATTACATAAATATCTTTATTTTTAGTTATAGCTTCATATTTTTTATTAATATATCCTGTATCGGTAATATAAACCATTGAAGCTTTACTATCACTAATTATAAAACCATAAGATGTTACATCGTGCGAAGTTTCAATAAATTTTACATTAATATCACCAATCACGGCGTCGTCATTAATGACAATTATCGATTCAATAGGAATATATTTTACTAAATCATATATTAGTTCTGGTTTGGCATAAACACTTAAATTATAGTTTTTTACAATATTACTTAATCCTTTTATGTGATCGGAATGGCTATGGGAAATTAAAATACCATCGATATCATTAATATTTATTTGTTCTTTATCTAGTATTCTTTTTATTTGAGGAACGGTTATACCGACATCTATCAATATCATCGTATCCCCACTCATTACTAATGTGGAATTACCTTTAGATCCACTGGCTAAAATCTTGACTTTCATTAGTAGAACTGTAACGGATTAACCGATGTTCCTCCATAATTAGGGTTACCTATAAAAATACTAAAGTGAAGATGGACTCCCATAGCAAATCCTGTTTCTCCCATACCACCGATAACTTGCCCTGCTTCAACTATTTGACCAGGTGAAACATTTAATGATGCCATATGACCATAGACAGAGTAATATCCGTTATTATGATTTATATATATATAATATCCATTAATATCGTTCCATTCGGCAATTTCTACTACACCATTATTAGCAGCATATATTGGGGAACCATATCCTGGCCCTGAAATATCAAGACCTTCATGTAATTTACCCCAACGCCATCCGAAAGGACTACTAATGACATAGTTATTAGCAGTTGGCCATACCCATACTTTAGGATTACCAACACTAGATACATATTTTTGACCTCTAATAACTATTTGGGTAACTGTCGGTTTTATTTCTTCATTTGAAATGGGTTCAACATCTTTTATATCGCCATTAACCATCTGGATACGACGCGTTACTTTATCCATTCCGTTTTCGCCTCTTTGTTTAACTATTTCCATACCGATAGGTAAAGTATCATCGTCTTCATAAGTTATTGTATAATTAGTTGTTTCAACCGTAACAACATAGTCTTCTTCGACAACTTTAACAGCGGGTTTTATTATACCTAATGTAACAACTTGTCCTGTATATAATAAATTATCTGCACTGTTAAATTCAGTATTAGCAATTAAAAATTCGCCAACTGATAAACGATTATTAAACGATACTGACTCAATTGTATCACCAGGTTTTACAGTGTACTTCTCTTGTTCTTCCAAAGTACCAAATAAAAGATATTTACTTAAATCACCACTATTTAAAAATATTTGATCTTTTATCGAGATATTATTTTCTTTTATAAGAATATCATTTTTGATATACACGTCTTCAATAATTGTTCCTGTGTCTACTATTTGATCTTGGTGATTAGTAATAAAATCATTATAATCTTCTTCGTCGACAAAGGCTTTTATCGTATTATTAACGGCATCAATAAATACTTGCTTATCTAAAACATTAATGATAATATCGTCATTTTTAACAGTACCGTCTTCGGTCATTTCTTCGACACCTTTAATAGTTATTGTATACCCTTTAATGGTAAAAGAAGATTTATCCTTAATTTCTTCGTATATTGCTTTAGCACTATATATTTTATCAGTATAAGTAATTTCTTTAACAATATCTAAGTTGTTAGGAATATATACTTTATCAACTTTATATTCTTCTTTAATGTTTTCTTCTTCATTATCGATGTATTTTTCTAATTCATTCTTAGAATAGATATGCCCAATAGATTTTCCATCTAAGTATACATGATATAATTCTTGAGGATCGTTAGTATTATCTTTACCTATAAAGAATACAAATGAACTAAGTAATACTGCTAAAATACAAAATAATACTGTTTTAATTTTCATTGTAACCACCTTGTCCTTCTTTTTGATAGCTTAAAAATGTCGATGTATTTCTTTTGAATAATAATTCTATTGTAGCTGTTGGACCGTTACGATGTTTTGCAATTATAAATTCACTAACGCTCGTATTTTGGTCAATTGCTGACTCTTTATTATAGTAATCATCACGGTATAAAAATGCGACAATATCAGCATCTTGTTCAATAGAACCAGATTCTCTTAAATCGCTCATAATTGGTCTTTTATTTTCTCTAGCATCGACAGCACGCGATAACTGAGCTAAAGCTACTACAGGGATATTTAATTCCATTGCCATAGTTTTTAAAGATCTAGAAATATCAGATACTTCTTGTTGACGGTTAGCACCATAATTAATGGAAGAAGTAACTAATTGTAAATAGTCGATAACTACTAAACCTAATCCTTCTTCACTGCTAGCTAATCTACGGCATTTAGAACGTATTTCACCAATTGTAATACCAGGTGTATCATCCATATACATTTTAACATTAGAAAGTTGACTGACAGCTTCATTAACTCTTTTCCAATCATCATTTAAAAGTTTACCAGTTGCTAATTTTTTGCCTTCTATTTGTCCTAGAGAACTAATCATTCTCGATGCTAACTGCTCGGCACGCATTTCTAAGTTAAAAATAGCCACCGTTTTATTAGTATTTATAGCTACATTAGTAGCTAGGTAAAGAGCAAAAGCCGTTTTACCCATGGCTGGTCTTGCGGCAATAATTATTAACTGATTTTCATGGAGACCCGTCGTAATATTATCAATATCTATCCATCCAGTTGGTAGTCCCGTTATTTCTCCATTACTACTTGCCAATTGCTCCAAATTATTTTGTGTTGATGCTAAAACTTCTTTAATAGTCCTAAATTCTGTCGAACGTCTATTTTTAACAACACTCAATATTTTTCGCTCAGCTTCATCTAAAGTTTCATTAACATTTCCTTCACTTTGATAAGCATTAGTAGTAATGTTAGTCGATACTTCTATTAAACGCCTTAAAATAGCAGAATCTTCAACTAATTTTATATAATAATCAATATTACTAGCCGTTGGAACTGACTCTAAAACATCAGATAAATATTCAACGCCTCCAACACTATTTAACTCATTTTTACTTTTTAACTCAACCGTAAGAGTAGTTAAATCAATAGGCTTTTTAGCTTCCGCCATTGACTTAATAGTATCAAAAATTATAGCATTTTGATTATTGTAAAATGCTTCTTTAGTTAGTGTTTCACACGCCTTATTAAGTGCATATTGTGATAAAAACATTGAACCAATAACGGCCTGTTCAGCTTCTAAATTGTTTGGTATGGTTTTATTAGGCATGAAAATCACCTCCTATTTTTGTAATTTAACTTTTATTTTAGCAATAATTTCTTTATATAAAACTATTTTTACGTCATGATATCCTAAACTAGATATAACATGGTCTATTTCAATTTGTTTTTTATCTATTTTGTAACCCAAAGTATCTAGTTGCTCCTTTATCTGTTTAGAACTTATACTTCCAAATACTTTATCACCTTCACCTGTTTTAACGGTAAAAACAAGTTCTACTTGTTCAAGTTTAGTTTTTAACTCTTGGGCTTCTTTCGTTAATTTCTCGTCTAATTCTTTCTTTTCTTCACATTCGCGGTTATATTTCCCTAACGATGAAGACGATAATTGAGTAGCATAACCATTCTTAATTAAAAAGTTTTGGGCATAACCATCTTTTACTTCTTTAATATCTCCCTTTTTACCTTTTCCTTTTAAATCTTTAAGAAATATTACTTTCATAAAACGCCTCCTTAATAATTTTTTATTAAATTTATTAACTCTCTTTCAACTTTATTAGGTGTCGTATTAACTATTTTACACCCCGCTCCGTTAGCATCGCCACCACCACCAAATTGTTCTAAAACCTTACCAACATTAATTTTATCCATTGATCTAGCACTTATACCTACGGTATTTTTATCAATTTTAGCAACAACAAACGATGTATCAATATTATTAAACAATAGTAATGTATCAGCTGTTTTAGCTAATTCTTCTTTTCGATATATCTCTCCTTGTAATCCTTTAGTAATAGCAATGCGATTAATTATTTTAACATTTGTAATCATTTTTTGCCTTTTAATATATTTTTTTAAATCTTGTTTTAATAAATATTGTACCTTATTTGGATTAGCTCCACAAGTAGTTAAATAATATGAATAATAAAAAGTACTACTATCAGTTTTTAAAACATAATTATTAGTATCTAAAACAATCCCTGCTAGTAAAACAGTTGCAAGATAACTATCTATTTTATATTCATTTAACTTTAAAAACTCGGTAACCATTTCACAAGTACTTGAGGCATCAGTATCGACAATTATCTCACCATTATTAATTGAACCTTCTCCTTCTTCGTGATGGTCAAATACTATTTTTTTAGAAAAGTAATCGCTTAAATTAGGATTTTGCAATAAATAATATTTATTAGTATCGACAATAAATAATAAACTATCGTCATCTTTTAAGGTTGAAATACTAGTACTCCTAATTATATTAACATTATTAGAAACTTCTTTTATTACTTTAGTAACAGAAGAGTCCATCCTTCTATCATCGAGTATTAAATAAACTTTTTTACCTAATTTATGGATATAATTATAAATGGCTAAACAACCACCTATCGCATCTAAATCTAAATCTTTATGACCTACTACGAAAACACTTGATGCTTTCTCAATAACAGTATTAATTTTTTTATATTGTTTTGCAATCTTCATAGGACCTCCAAAATCTAATACAATTATACAACAAATTTATTATATTGTCATTAACTCAAAAAAGATAAACAAGATTTGTTAATCATTATTTATCTTTATTTAGCAACAAATATTTTTATTAATCATAAATAGTATCAAGCTTAAACTTTCTTATAGTCTTAGTCTTTTTATTACCTAAGATAAATCCTAAGAAAAGCATAATAATAAAATAAATATGAATTATACCATTATTTATTAATTTTAAACATAAAAAGTATAATAAAGTATTTGCCATTACAAAAATAAAATTACTAATAATTCTAAAAAAAGCTTTACCTCTAAATAAATACTTATAGAACAAATTAAACATAAGTGAAAAAAACAAACCAAAAACAAAAGAAAATATTAGTGATTGTATCTGTAATTCTAAATTCATTATTTGAATAACCTATTAAATATGGAATTTTGTTTGTCTTTAGTTTTTCCTTCATCAGCATAAGCAAAGCTTTTAATAAGACCTTTAATTGAGACATTACCTTGCATGGTATCAAGTTTAATAAGTTCTAATTCTTCACCTTTAATTACTAAATATCCCATTGTTGTTTCCATTAAAAATTCTTCGCTATCAAAATTATCTATTTTTTTTACGCCTGTAACTATTATATTTTTTCTTTCTATAACACTAATACCGTGGTTATAGTTTGTTATAGCACTATCTGTCTTGTCCATATTTTCCTCCTAGTGAATTATATGTGATTAATAATTAAATATGAAAAAAAGATAGTAATTTTATAAAAATAAGGTTCTTAAACATTAAAGGGGAATAATTTAAAATTAAGATTAACTTTTTTAGAGAAATACATATTTTTACAAGAATACATAATTTAGAGTTTAAAAAAAATAAAAATAACTGACAATTATATTTATCACTTGGGGAAGTACAAGTCCAAAATAAAAAGCAACAAAGCGTTGCTTATTTTTTAATTTTCTTCTGAAGGTTGATCAGCATTTTTATATGCTTCAAATATTGCTTCTTCAAACATAGCACGGCCCTCAGGATTAATTGGATGAGCTATATCACGGTATCCACCAGTTGCAGTTTTTCTACTTGGCATTGCGATAAACAAACCATTGTCCCCTTCTATAATTCTAATATCATGTACTGCGAAACTATCATCAATAAGAACTGACGCAATTCCTTTCATACGTGAATTTTCCTTTTCGACCTTACGCACATTTACAGATGTGATTTTCATTTGCCTATCCTCCTTCTAAAGTAGGTAATATTTACCGTCCTTCTAATATGATAATATAATAAATTGCCCAAAAAATCAACTTTTTTCTTATTTATCAGTAAAAATTTCTAAACTTTCTGTTAACACATCTGTATAACTAAATGACCTTATTTGTTTACTTTCGTCTTTTATTTTAACCAAAAATATATAATTATAAGTATTTTCTATTGTACCCTTAAATTCTTCTACTTGGTTTCTAGCACCATTAAACTTAAATTTTAATAATTTACCTTTATTTTGCTCTAAACTGTTTTTTATTTTTTCTATATTCATCTTGGATACCCTGTATACATTGTTCCATTAGTAATAATACCCCCAACGCCTTCCTCTTTATACTTCGTTTTTTCGATAATATTTAATAAATCGATAGGTTTACTTTTATCTGATAAAGCTACGGAACAAGCTACTATAGCTGGATCTAAAGCATGAAGATTAACTCTTTTAGGACTACTAGCAAAATTAGCTCCTGCTTTTATTAATTCTTCATAATTTGATTGACAAGCTCCAGCAATTATTATTAATTTATCATGAGATTTTTCGTATTCTCTTGCTTTTTTTATCGCCTTTATAAAATTAAGACTATTTTTATAATTTTCAACATCGTTTATATTACCTTTATTTTTATAATAAACATCATGACCTGTTATAACTACAATATCAGGATGTAATTCGTCTAAATATTTATCTATTTCTAAATAAATTTCGTCTTCTTTTAAATTAACACCATATGCCATTATTTTAAGTTTTTTGTAAAAGTCCATACACCGTTCTAAATACTCTACATCACCATCAAAATGTAAAACTTTACCTGGTAAATAAAAATACTCGTTTCTATCTAAATTAATAGAATTATTAAGTCTATCTAACACCTCATTATCGTCAATTTTGGCACTGTCGACTAATTTTAAATCGTCTGTATCACTATCGGCATATAATCTAATATTTAATCCTTTTAAATATGCTAGTTTATCGACAACTTCTACTATTTTAAAGACTATATCATTATTGTGTGACTTTCTTGTTACTAAATCACCTACTTTAAAAAACATATAATCATCTCCACGTAATTATATGTTTTTATATTTTTTTTAGTATATAAAAAAATACCGATATAATTTTATTGGTTATTAAATCAAGGGATAATAGCTTAAAATTAAGCATCATTTTTTTTGTAAGAATACGTAATTTAGAGTTTAAAAAAATAAAAAGAAGTGACAATTACATTCATCACTTCATGAAAATTCGAGCACTATTTTATTATTTTTTACTCAATTCCTACTATTTCTTTAAAGTAAGCATTGTATTCAAATTTATTATTGTCATATAATTCTTTTATTTTTGAAGGACTTGCCCACATAACATCATTTACTTCTTCTTCTTGTATTTTAATCTCTTCAATAGGAGCATCACAATTAAATAACCAAACATCTAAGATATCAGGACAACCTTCGTAATATCTTAATGTACTACCTACAAATGTAGCATCACAATTACTTATATCGATACCTAATTCTTCTTTTACTTCTCTTAATGCGGCCATTTTAGATGTTTCACCTTTAACAGCAGAACCTCCAGTACATTCCCACATTAAAGGGTGAGGTTTATTTTCTACCCTTTGAGTAATTAGAAATTCCCCTTTAGAGTTTTTTATCCAAGCATTAACTACTAAATGGTATTCGTCATCATTTAGATAATCTCCTCTTTTAACTACTTTATCTAGCTTATTTCTGTCCTTATCATATAGATCCCAATATTCAACCATTTTCAACCTTCTTTCTCTAATATTTATCCTACTAAATATTATGTCTATATAATACCATTTTTGTATTTAATTGCAAGTAAAATATTAATTATTTTTATCATTATTAATTATTTTTAATATATTATCCTTTAACTGCATATTACCTTTTGTAGTTAAATGAATTTTATCGACCATTAAATAATCTTTATTATTTTTTATTTCATTATAAAAAGGAATGATATGTACCTTTTCATTATTCAAATTTTCTATTTTATCAGCAATTTCTTCATCAAGCATTAATAAATATAAGTCTCTATCTTTACATAAATCTATTAATTTTAAATAGTCTTCATAATCAATATTAATACTTGTATCTAGTAATATAGCTACTTTATTAGTAAGAGTTCCATCTTTTATTGATCCATTAATTTTTGAATAGAGAGTTTCATAAGAGAAATCCTTATCGATTACTACATTAGCGTCATTATAATAATCTTTTATATAATCAAAAACATTTAATAATAAATCATTACCATAAAAGCTTATTTTATTTATCTGTATGTTTTCATGATTTTTTATTATTTCTTCTTTCTTTTTGTTATATTTTTCTAAATAAATTTTATAAATAGCGTCATAAATAGTATTAGAGTATGCGATTACACCATCAGGGGTTAGGTGAATACCGTCTGCATAAAAATATTCTTGATGTCCTTTAGAGGCACTATTCCAATCAATAATATGGACATTATTGTATTCATTAGCAAATTGTAATAAGTTATCGTTTATATGAACGTCATAATCGTTAGTAACATTTATCCAAAAAACTTCTCTATCGCCACAAGTTTTTAATATTTCTATCTTACACTCTTTTGAACAATCACCATTAGTTCCTAAATGGAAAACAATAGGGTCTCCTAATACATTTTTATTTTTTAAATTAATTAATATATCGTTAGCTGTCCATGCTGTACGTGATACTTGAGCATCAAAATAACCCTTAGGGAATTGTTGATAAAGTTGCCCTACTGCACCTAACATAACGGAGTCCCCTATACCAATAACAGATAAATTATTTACTACATTCTTTAAATTTGCTTCGTCTTTTTCTAAATCTTCTAATACTTTTTGCCAATCCAATTTCTCTTTGGCTTGTTGAGCTAAAAAGTCTTCTTGTCTTTTTTCAAACATAACTGAATTATTAGCTAACTGTTCTTCTAATAGTTTCATTTCTGCAGTATGATCTTTAGCTATAATATAAAAGTATATTCCTGTACCAATAATTAAAATTCCTATACCCCATAACAAATATTTAATTATTCTTAAAAATATATTCTTAACTTTTACTTGTAAGCAATAATACAAAATTATCGATAAAGTAATAGTTATACTAATTACCATAATTATCATATATAGTCTATCTTCAAAATAATATTGCATAATAAAGATTAATGGATATTGAAATAAATATATTCCATAACTTATCTTAGCTAGAAATTCAATAATTTTATCAAATATATTTAATTTATCACTAACTAAAACGGTAGAATAACTAACTAATCGACAACTTATTAACGTTACTAAAATCATACCTACTTGCCAATAAGTATTATTGATATCAGATATGGTAAATAATGATATTAAAGCTAATAAATATACAATAAAAATAATATAACTAACTGTTTTTTTAGTAAATGGTTTGGCTACCATAGAGCCATAATAATTATAAAAAAATCCTAAAGATAATCCAAATAATAATGAAAATAATCTACTAAAAGTACCATAATAAGTATGCATTAAAGGTTGATTAATACTAGATAAATAAAAATAAACCGTTGCTATAACAGCTAAAAGTAAAGTAATTATACAAGGGAATATTTTTTTGCACTTATCACCTAATTTCCTTAACAAAATGAAGATAAAAGGTAATATTAGGTCAAATTGTAACAATATTGAAATATACCATAAATGAATAAAAGGAGAATTAACTTGACGAGCAAAGTAATCTAGCTTAGCATTTAATTGCCAATAATTATTATAATTTAATAAAATAGAAGTTGTTTCTGGTTTTAAATTTAACCAGTTACCAACAGGAAAAATCGCTAAAAAAGCAATTGTTACAAATACGACAATTAATAATGGTAAATATGTCCTTTTAATTAAATTAACATAATAATCTTTTAAAGATACCTTTTCCTTTTTAAAAAGAGAAAGACAAGATAAAAAGCTACTTAGTACAAAGAAAGTAGAAACAGCTAAATATCCACCTTTCAATATATTTAAGTGATATAATAAAACACCAATACAAGCGATTACTCTTACCATATTAATATTTTTGTAATATTTACTTCTATTATCCATTTTGCTACCTCATATTATAATTCAATTATATAATAATTAGAAAATTTTTCAATCATTTAAAATGGATAAATTTAATATATTATTTGATATTTTTATAAATTATTACTTATCTCAATAAACAATTCTAGAGGTAATTCTTCAGCTCTTACATTCAAATCGATGTTATATTTATTTAAAACTTTATTTATTTTTTCTAAATCATAATTTTTTAAATTATTTCTTAAAGTTTTTCTTTTATATTTAAAAGCATCTTTAATTAATTTTAACAGTAATTCTTCATTGTTAACTAAATTACTAACCTTTTTCCTTTCAAATAAAAGAACAATACTATCGACATTCGGTTTAGGAATAAAAGAATTTCTACTAACTACAAATAATCTTTTTATATTAAAGTAATAGTTTAAGTATACCGTTATAGAACCATATGCCCTCGTTTTAGGTTGAGCCGTAAATCTTTCTCCGACCTCTTTTTGAACCATGACAACTATTTTTTGAACTTCTACTTTTAAATCAATTATCTTTTTCATGATAGGCGTCGTAATATAATAAGGAATATTGGCTACAACATATATTTTTTTATAATTAAACTTTAGAATATCAGTCATTACATCTCTTTGTAAAAAATCTTCATAGATTATTTCTAAATTATCCGTATTTTTAAACTTGTCTTCTAAAATTTTTTTTAAATCAGTATCTATTTCATAGGCAATAACCATACCAGCTAACTCTACTAAATAACTAGTAAGGTTACCGGAACCTGGTCCTATTTCAATTACTAAAGTATCTTTATCTATATCAGTACAATTAGCTATTTTACCGATAGTACCTTTATCGGTTAAAAAATTTTGTCCAAATTTTTTCTTAAAATTATGCTCCAACATATTCCTCCTAATAGATAAAAAGAAACTTGCATAAATACAAGTTTACCAACCCCATCTTATTATTTCATAAGTAACATTTTGTCTTCCAAATGGACTAGAGGTTCTTTCGCTAGGCATTAATAAATCCATTAAGGTTCCATTAATTACGCCCCCTCTATCTAACACAATAGCCATTACATTTTCACCAAGACTACTTCCCGTAACTTTTAACATAGTTCCACATGGTATATTTTTATCCGCTGCCACTATTCGTACTTGTCCATATTCATTATCATTAAAATAAATATTACCGCCTCTTACATCATTCCTTGGAGGGCACGCTACAATACCTGTACACCCTACACAATCAGGTCCATATGCCGTCATTGTTCCATTAAATATAACAGGATTAGAGCTTCCATACTGTAGAACTTCGCCTATCCCATTAGCATAAACAGTTTCGACTACTTCAGGATTATATTTTGATACTAAATGTATAGCTTGTATTGAATTAATACTACTAACATTATAAGTAACTATTTCTTGGCTTTGATTTCCACTAATTATTATAAAAAACATTATAACCAGTACGCCAATAACACAAAGTTGGTTTCTTGCCATACGTAATATATTTTTCATATTTTCGCCTCGTCTTTACGAATTAATCATATCATGATTATATTTTTAAGTCAAATATTTGACAAGCATTATTAAAGGTAATGTTTTCCACTTTTTCTGTGGATATTTTTTTTATTTCAGCAAGACGAGATGCTATCAAAGGGATATTTTTGGGACTATTAGGTTTACCTCTATAAGGTTCAGGTGAAAGATATGGACTATCTGTTTCTAAAACAATATGTGATAAATCAATATCTTTAATTACACTATCTAATTTACTATTTTTGAAAGTTAATACCCCACCTATTCCAAGATAAAAACCTCTTTTTATATATAGATTAGCTACTTCTAGGCTTCCATTAAAACAATGAATTATTCCCCTAACAGAATATTTTTTTAATATATCGTAAGTATCTTGAAAAGCATCGCGTGTATGAATAACAACTGGAACATTTAGTCTTTCAGCTATAACTAGTTGCTTTTCAAATAATGATATTTGTTCATTTTTATTATCTTTACCATAATAGTAATCAAGACCTATTTCGCCTAACCCAACTGCTTTGTCATTATTTTTAATCGCATCTTCTAACCACTCTAAATCTTTATCATTAACCTTATCGACTTCGCTAGGGTGAAAACCTAAAACAGCATTTATATTTTTATATTTATTAATTATATCTAAGGCATCAATTATACCTTCTTTATCACAGCCACTTATAATTAAATGACCAACATTATTATCAAGACAATCCTTTAAAATACTATCAATATTATCATTCTTAGATAAATGTAAATGAGTATCTATATACATATACCCTCCCACCAAAACAAATGATTTATTTTATAAATCATGCCCAAATTTTGCAATTTGGTATTTCTCTTTCATAGGATTATTTTT
>CANQYA010000001.1 GCA_947627965.1 uncultured Bacilli bacterium | reverse complement strand
ATAAAAACAATAACGAAATATAATAAAATATATAGTGGTGGAGTTCCAAGTTTTAAAGATGATGAGATTTTTACTGTAACTGTTCCACTAACTGAAAAAGTTACAGATATAGTATTGGATGCTATTGAAGAAATGGATGAATTGAAAATTAAACTATTCGATTATATTAAAAATAGTAGTGGTGTAAGTCGTCAAGAAATTAATGATTATATGTATCCTTTATTTGATACAACAGATGAAAACGAATTAAACAATAAAACCAGATATATTATAAATTTCTTGAGAGAACGAAATTTAATTCATAATAAAGGCACAAAAAATAAACCAAAATGGATATTAAAAAAATAAAATGTTTGCAAATGTTTATAGCTGTTAATAAATGTTAATAACTGCAAATAAAATAAAAAAAATTAAAACAACTGCAAACAACTGCAAACAACTGCAAACAACTGCAAACAACTGCAAACAAATATAATTAATAATTTTTAATAAAATTTTAAGAACATTATTTGTTCTTTTTTTTGTATTATTGAAAGGTATTATATATCAAAAGAAGTAATAAAATATAAAGTTATGGTATAATAATTCTATGTGATATTTAGGGAATTTGAATGTTTGAAAAGAATTGAAAATGCAATGACTGCGGATAATTATCTAGATATGACAATAATATTCTGGGGGTAAAGCAATGAAAGCAAATTGTAAGGCATTAAAAGTTTCAATTATAATAAGTAGTATTTTTTTGATTTTAATAATATTTTTCACATCATTAGTATTAATTTATGAAAATAAATTACTTGAAGTATTATTAAATATATTTATAGGCTTATTTGGTAGTGGATGTGCAGCACTTTTGCTAGTTATTCCAGCATATAATGTTAGTAAAAGACAATTGCTAGAAAAAATATTGGAGAAACAAGACGATTAATTGAAAAATTTTCAAATTTACACCTATTTATTACCTAATGTAAAAGTTAGAGCAAAATGCTTGTTTTTGAAACATCAAAATAATTATTCTCGATGCATTACTTGAATAATTACGAAAAAAGTGTTAATATGATGTTGGTAAATAAGCAAATGTAATAAGGAAAATAAAATATTTAGTAGGTAAAATTAAAATAATATTAATTTTTTAAGGAGGTAGTAGTTATGGAAAAAATTAGTATGATATTTTTAAGTTTGTTAGTTATTGTTTTAATGGCAGGTTGTGGAAAGGTAGAAGAAAAGGAGCAAGAATTAATATGTACAAATACTGAAAATGAAGACGGAATGATTATCGAACAAGTTATTTCTATGACTTATAAAAATAACAAGTTAAAAAATATGTCAATGAAAGTTAATACTAGAATTACTGACACAACAATACAAGAAAATTGGGAAGCATTTAAAGAAATAATGGACGAAGATAATGAGGAATTTGATAAGGATGGAATTCGTTTAAAAGTAGATACAAACGATCAAACTTATGAATACAGTACAACCTTAGATATCGATGTTGAAAAGGCTAGTGAAGAAGACTTAACAGAGCAAGGATTTGAAGGTTTAAAAGATGATGAAAGCACAATAGAAGATAGTAAAAAAGAAGCTGAAAAAGATGGTTCTGTTTGTGAAATAAAAGATTTAAAATGATTAAAATTATATATAGTTTAATTTGTTTAGCTATTAGCAAAGTAAAATTTGTTAATAGTTTTTTTCTTATCAGTCATTTTGTTTAACATAACTTTCTTATAAAAGAAAATTCATAATTATAGTTCACTTATGCTATTATAAATCATTTTTATTAAATAAAAACTTTATATTTTTTAGTAAATAATTAAAATAGTAATATTTTTTAATGTTATACATAAAAGTTATTGAAAGGATTTTTTTATGAATTGTCAAAATAATTATCCTTATTTTAGAAATTGTTTTATTATTGGTCCGACTGGACCAACCGGACCAATGGGTTTACCGGGTGTTACAGGACCAACGGGACCTATGGGAGCAACTGGACCAGCTACCGTTGCTACTATTAAAATAAATTCAGTTAAAACAGGAGAACCAGGGTCTTTCGCATCTATAGAAAATATTGGCGACGATAAAAATGTTATTTTAGATTTCATAATTCCATGTGGTGCGACGGGATTAAAAGGTGAAATAGGACCTCAAGGGGAACGTGGAGAAAAAGGGGAAAAAGGTGATAAAGGCGAGCAGGGATTACCTGGTCATAAAGGCGATACTGGTTCTATTGGTGTTCCTGGCGAAGTAGGTCCACCTGGACCCATGGGTCCTAAAGGTGAAAAAGGTGATCCAGGGACAATCCCTATCATAAAAATTGGTAACGTTCAAACGGGCGAACCAGGTACAAAGGCAGTAGTAACAATAACCGAGGAGAATGATTAATTTATGAGTTATGCACTTAATTTTGTTATTCCACAGGGACCAACCGGTCCAATAGGTCCAATGGGACCAAAAGGAGAAAATGGTACAACGGGGTTAAATGCTTACGGGGGTAAATATTCTCCTTCAAATACTAAGATAAATTTAGGAATATCTACACCTGCTCAAGTACCATTATCAAATAATATGCCAGAGTATAATATTAATTATTCTGCTAATAATGGTATTGTAATACAGCAAACAGGTATTTATGAAATTTCTTATTATTTATCTTTTACTGTTTCTTATGATACCGAACTTCAACTAAATATACGTAAAAATTCTTCCAATTTACCTTTTTTAGCTATGTCTAAATCTTTAACGGCGGGTAATAATTATGTTTTTAATGGTTCATTTATAACTGAACTTTCTTCTTCTGATGTTATTACAATGGTATTAGTATCCACCATATCTACTACTGTTAATTTAGACCCTAATAATGGTGCTAGTCTTATAATAAAAAAGATTAATTAATTTATAACTTTATATGTAAAAAAATTAAAGTATATTTTTTAAAAATAGTTAGAAAGTATACTTTTTTCATTATCAAACCCCAAAATATCGTTTTCGCTTACCATTTTATTTTTTCATTTGAAAGTGGAATTTAACTTTCCACTTTACGGAATTTACTTTTTCATTTCACAATTGTTATTATTACCATTATTATTCTGCTACCAAACAATCCATATGTGATATAATAATATTAATAATTTTATGAAAGGAATAAATAATATGTGTACAGCAATAACTTATAATACAAAGGATCATTATTTTGGAAGAAATCTTGATTTAGAGTATTCTTACAAAGAAACAGTAACTATTACACCAAGAAATTATAAATTTAATTTTAGAAAGGAAAAGGCAATCGATAGTCATTATGCCATTATTGGCATGTGTTATGTTGCTAATGATTATCCACTTTATTATGACGCCATTAATGAAAAAGGGGTAGGAATGGCAGGGCTAAATTTTCCTACTAATGCTTTTTATAACGAGGAAAAGAATGATAAAAACAATATCGCACCTTTTGAGTTTATCCCATGGATTTTATCACAATGTGCTAATATTGAAGAAGTTAGAAATTTGTTAAAAAATATTAACATTGCTAAAATTAATTTTAGTGACGATTTACCGGCATCTCCACTACATTGGATTATATCTGATAAAAAAGAGACCATTACCGTTGAAAGCACCAAAGATGGTTTAAAAGTATATGATAATCCAGTAGGTGTTCTTACTAATAATCCTCCTTTTGATATTCAAATGTTTAATTTAAATAATTATTCTCATTTATCAATTGAGCCACCTAAAAATAATTTTTCACAAAATATAAATTTTGATATTTATAGCCGTGGAATGGGTGCTTTAGGGTTACCTGGTGATTTATCTTCAGCATCAAGATTTGTCAAAGCGGTATTTACTAAAATGAATTCTTTATCTAAAGATAATGAAGAAGCAAGTGTTAGTCAATTCTTTCATATTTTAGGTTCTGTTGAGCAACAAAGAGGATGCGTTCATATGGGCGAAGGTAAATACGAAATAACTATCTATAGTTCTTGTTGTAATATGGATAAAGGAATTTATTACTATAAAACATATGATAATAGCCAAATAACTGCTGTCGATATGTATAAAGAAGATTTAAGTAGTTCTAAATTAATAAGTTATGATTTAATTGTCGAAGAACAAATTTTAATGCAAAATTAATTATGGTTAAGATAAGAAATAATAAAAAAATTACCTATCTAACAATTTTTAGAAATATATTAGTTTCATTAATTACTTTCATATTATTAATTTGGTCATTTTGGAATAATAAATTATTTATTAAGATACTTATCATACCTTTTATAGTTTGTTCTTTATCTTCATTTGCTAATAATTTGTTTTTATTGTTGAATAAACCTAAAATAGCTAATATCTTTATAATAATTTTTAAAATTTCGATATTATCTTACATGTTGTTATTTTTAGTTTATGCTTTCTATTTTAGTATACTTAATAAAAGTTATTCTCTATTAATAATAATATTTATTTTCTTATTTTTTATCATTAAAGCATTAAGGAAAAAATAAAGAATATTAAAAAACTAAATTATCCAATCCAATTTAGTCC
The DNA here is from genome assembly GCA_947627965.1 of uncultured Bacilli bacterium. Lineage (GTDB taxonomy): Bacteria > Bacillota_I > Bacilli_A > RF39 > UBA660 > RGIG3091. Next base: position 15,419 of record CANQYA010000001.1, on the reverse strand, counting down.
TTTTAGATGTAAATAGACCTCTAATTTCAAAAACTAGAGGTCTTTAATACTATTTTAATTATTTTAAATTTAATAATTTTTAATGTTTACAAAAATTTTTATAGTTTTATATAAGTCAAAAATGATATTACAAATCCTATTGTTGGTAAAATATATATTATTAATAAAACTAAAGTATATAAAGCTAGATAAGTATATTTTGCTACTTGTTGTAATTTTTTATTATTGACTAATTTATTATACATATTAGTTACCAGTAAAAGGAATGTTAGTATAATAATTGATAAGCTTAAATTAAATGATTCTTTCAAGTATTGGGGAATAAACTCAATAGTAATATTATTATTTCCTTCTTTTAAATTAATACCTATATAATTATCATAAACTTTAACTATATCAGTATTTAAAGCTTTATATCCTTCATTATAATTAATAGGAATAAATAATAATTTATTTTCGTTACTATCTATATTTATATTAATTTTATTGTTATTAAATTCTATTTTATAGTCTAAGTAATTATCTTTAACAAAATTATCTAACTTTTCTAAATCTAAGATACCTAATTTAATTGGTATCAACTTACAATCTTTATTTAAAATCAATTTAACATTAACTTTTTCGTTTGTATAAGTACCAATATCTAATACACCATTAATATCTTTATTAGGATAATTTTTAATAATTAACTTATCATTTACATAAACATCAAATAGATTAAATAATTTTTCATTATCAAAATTATTAATACTTTTATATAAATTTTCTAAGTATAATTCTTTCGTATCTTTAATATCTAAATTAAAGACAATATAGTTATCTTTATCATTTATTTTAATGTTCTCACTATTTATATCGACATTATAAGTTTTATAATTATCAACTATTTCAAATAAATTATCTTGATCATTACTAATTGATTTATATATTGCATTTTGTAAATCAAAAGTATTGTCATAATTATCAAGGTGGACATCATTATTTACTAAGTAACCAAAAGATATATCGTCATTATATTTATATAAGGATAAATTATCATATTCTTTTATTAAAGTAGAATTATAAGAAGAAGTATCTTTATTCAAATAGTATTTAGTTCCTAATAAAATATCACTAAATAGTGTTCCTTCCCTAGAAAAAGTTATTGTCCAGTAAGTTGTATATCCAAGATATCTTAAATTTTGTTGATTATTCCCATCAGTTAAAGAACTGAAATGGTCTAAAGAATTAAATCTAGTAACATTACCATTATTATTGATTATGTAATTAGTATTATTTTTTAAGCGATAGTATTGATTATTATTATCTTTTTCTATTTTACTTAATGTACCATAGACTTCACTTATTTTATCTTGTATATCGAATATACCTACATAAATATATGAAGTACAGATTATATGAGTAAGCGAGATGACAACTATTAATACAAATGATAATTTATTAAAGCCTTTATTAAGTATAAAGATAACTAAATTAGCAATAAAACCTATTATGAACATAATGATTAATAAAGCAAAAAGATATTTATTAGCAGATAAAGTTAAATCTTCAATTACTCTTTGAAAAGAAGTAAATTTATATATTGTTATAAAAATTGTTACAAAACTTGCAAAACCTGCTAACAAGATAGAAGTAATAGTATTTAATAAACTACTTCTTTCTTTTTTTATTTCATAATTAGCAAAATAATACCCAGCTCCAATTATTATAAATGTAACTGTAATAAAACCAAAACGATATGGGAATGAAGCATAAGAACCAAAATGTAATATTTTATTGACTGGTTCAACAATATAAGGAATTAATAGAGCTATCATAGATGGGATATACATTTTTAAAAATTTTTTATGCTTCTTATAATCCTTTAACAGTAACAATATTCCAACAAATAAAATAGAACCAAATAGAAATAAAGATGTTTTATCGACAATCGGACCAAGTTTAGAATTAATTAGTGATTCTATTCCATAGTTCATTCTTGAAGAAATAGATATTTGTTTATAAGTTGGAATTATAATAACTAAACTACAGCCTAACGATAAGATAGTACTTATTCCAAGCGATAATATATTTTTAGCTAAATCTTTTTTTCGATAAGTATAAATATAAAAAATAGATATTATAAAGATAAAGATTACTGCCATTAAAGTTACATAGAAATTAAAAAATAATGATAAAGAAAGCGTTACGATATACATTATTGGCTTATTTTCATCAAATAATTTCTTAAGACCAATGACTATTAAAGGAAACATATACATCGCATCAATCCATGATGTTATTAAATAATAATTTAAACTATAAATAGAAAAACCATAAAATAATGCTAAAAAGACACTTAGATAACTATTAATATTTTTAAATAATTTCTTAATCATATAAAGACAAGTAACATTACATAAAACTATTTTAAGAACGACTATAACAGATACTACTAAATATATTTTACTTCTATCTACTAAGAGAACTAATAGTGAAAAAGGACTTAATAAATAATAACATATAATACCAAAGAAATTAATTCCACTAGACGAACTAAAATTAATTAAAAAGGAACTGGTACCTTTAAAACAATCATATAGATAGTAATAATACGAAGTCAATTGATCATACATATCACTATAAATTAAAGTATTCTTACCAAATGGATAAATTCCTTTAGTAATAAAAATGATTATAAATATTAGTAATGTAATACCTATTAAAATAAGATAATTATTATATTTTTTTAAAAACTTCTTCATACAAATACACCAATAAGTATTATAACATGTATAAGAACGTTTAGTAAATTAGTGAATTGTAACATTAGTGAATTATAATTTGTAGGCGAATAATGGGTTATAGTTTGTAGCTGAATAATGGGTTATATTTTGTAACCGAATAAACGAATTACAAGTTGTAGTCAAATAATGGATTATAGCTTTTAAAAGAATAATTATAATTGTAAGGAAATAATTATAAGCTGTAAAAGAATGATATTTTAACTAAAAACACATGATTAGCTAACTATAACTAAAATAATTATTACGGATTACTATAACGAAAAATTACTACGGATTAAATGATAATTGTTAAAATTAATAACTATATTGCAACTAACGGCAACTAATATTTTATAAATAGCAACCTAAAGTAGGTGTTAATTAATTTTCTTTTGTAGTATAATTAGAATGTAAAGGAGGATACCTATGATTTTATTAAAGAATGTATCAAAATATTATTATAGTAAAGGTGTTATTGCTACAGGTTTTTCTAAAGTTAATTTGGAATTTAATATCGGTGAATTTGTAGCTATTACTGGTGAATCTGGTAGTGGTAAATCTACTTTATTAAATGTTATTTCAGGGCTTGATTCTTACGAAGAAGGAGAAATGTACATTAATGGTGAAGAGACAAGTCATTACACCGAAAAAGATTTTGAAGATTATCGTCGTAAATATATAGGTAATATTTTTCAAAGCTTTAATTTAGTTAATAGTTATACTGTATATCAAAATATTGAGTTAGTTCTTTTACTTAATGGTGCGAAAAAGAAAGATATAAAAAAGAAAGTATTAGACTTAATAAAACAAGTTGACTTATATCGCTTTAGAAATACTAAAGTATCAAAATTATCAGGTGGTCAAAAACAAAGAGTTGCTATAGCTAGAGCTCTTGCTAAAAATACACCGATTATTATTGCTGACGAACCAACTGGTAACTTAGACTCCAAATCAGCTACAGGAATAATAAAATTACTTAGTGAAATAGCTAAAGATAAATTAGTAATAATAGTTACTCATAATTACGAACAAGTAGAAAATTATGTTACAAGAAAGATAAAAATGCATGATGGTAAAATCTTAGAAGATAAAATAATTAAAGAAGTTAACATTGAAAGTAGTAACAATAATAATGCGATAAACTATCAAAATATTACTTTTTTAAATAAAATAAGATTAGGTTTAAGAAATACATTCAATATTATTCCTAAATTTGTGTTACTATTTGCGGTTTATTTGTTCGTTGTAGTTGCTTTAATGAGCGAATATGCTGCCTTTAAAAAAGAAGAACATCAAGCATCAATTGAAGGATATAATTCAGTTTTTAATGACTATTCACCTAATCGAATAGTTGTTAATAAAAAAGATAGGACAGCATTTAGTGATGACGACTTAAATAAAATATTAAATAATAAAAACGTTGTTAAATTAGAAAAAAATGATGTCATGGTCGATGATTATATTGAGTTTACCAATGATAAGGATTTTTATGTAACAGCAGTAGGACACCCTCTTAGTTCTTTTGATTTAGAATTATCAGTTGGAAGAATGCCCGAAAATGATAACGAAATTATAATAACAGGTTATAAGAATGATTATTATTTAAGTACGTTAAAAGATGAGATAATGAATACGGATTTGTATTGGCGTAATTATGCTTTTTTAGATAAAAATACTAAAATAAGAATTGTTGGTATTAGTTATGTAGATTATGAATATCAAAATGATAACCAGGTTTACTTAAGTGAAAAATTATTAAATAAAATTATGACTGAAAAATTAACAACTTTTAATAATACTAAGATTTTATTCATGAATAATTATTATGAATCTAGTCCATATAATAGTTATTTTAAATTAGTACCTAATAGCAAAGTACCTAGTGGTAAAGCTATTATTAATTCAGAATTAAGATGGTCATGTGAATATGAAAACTGCATTAATAAAAAATTAAAAATAGAAGTAAGTAACATTTATTATGAAGATACTATGGAATTAACTATTGCTAATACTTACGATAAAAATAATATTAATTCCCTTTTAGGACCAGTCGATTATAACCTTTATAGTGGTAGTGTTTTCATTAATGATAATGATTATCAAAAACTTTATAATAAAGGTGTTTACCAAGTAAGTATTTATACTACTGATGATTTAGTTACAAAAGATGTTGCTAGTGAATTAGAAAATATGGGATTTAATCCTTTAGTCATAAAAGATACTTTATACAACGAAGGTTCACAGATAATTAGAATTGCTAAAACAATTGTAACCATTATGTTAGTAGGAACATTATTCTTTATTTCTTACTTTATTATTAAAATAATATTAAAATCACGTAATGTATATTTTTCAACTATTAGAATGTTAGGTGGTTCTAAAAAAGTATCAAAACAGTTACTAATTATTGAATTATTAACAGTAACTAATCTTGTTTATCTATTATTTACTGGTTTTGTTTACTTAAATAAAATAAATGTATTAAATGTATCTTTTGTTAACGATATGGCTAATTATTTAAAGTTAGGTGACTATATAATTCTTTATTTAATACTTATTGGTATGTCTTATTTAATAAGTTTAAAATATGCTAAAAAATTATTTAAAGATACAGTTATTAAAACTTTAAGGGAGGAGATTTAAAATGATAGAGATTAAAAATTTAAATAAATATTTTAATAAAGGTCATAAAAATCAAATCCATGTTATTAATAATGTTAATTTAACTTTAAAAGATAATGGTTTAGTCGCTCTTTTAGGTCCTTCAGGGAGTGGTAAGACAACTTTGCTAAATACTATAGGTGGTCTTGATAAAGTAAAAAGTGGTTCTATTTATGTCAATGGAGAAAAGATAACATCTAGAATAACTAGTAAGAAAGATCGTATTAGAAATTTAAACATTGGTTATATTTTTCAAGATTATAAATTAATTGAGAATATGAGTGTCTATGACAATGTTGCTTTAGTATTAAAAATGATGGGTATTAAAGATAAAAAAGAAATAGATATAAGAGTTTCCTATGTTTTAGAGAAAGTAGGAATGTATCGTTATCGTAATAGACCAAGTAATATGTTGTCAGGTGGTGAACGTCAAAGAGTAGGTATTGCAAGAGCTATTGTAAAAGATCCTAATATCATTATTGCTGACGAACCGACAGGTAATTTGGATAGTAAAAATTCTCTTGAAATAATGAATATTATTAAATCAATTTCTAAAGATAGATTAGTTATTCTTGTTACTCATGAAAATAATTTAGCTAAATTTTATGCAACTAGAATTGTAGAAATTGAAGATGGAAAGATAATTAAAGACTATGAAAATAAACATAATGATGAATTAGATTACGAAATAGATAATAGATTTTATTTAAAAGATTTTAAAAATTATGAATCAATTAAAGAAAAATCTATCGATGTAGACGTTTATTCTGATGGCAATGATAAAATAAAATTAGATATTGTTTTAAAAAATGGTAACATATATATAAAAAGTAATACTAAGGAAAAAATAGAAATAATTGACGATAATTCAAGTATTGAATTTGTTAACGATCATTATAAAAAGATTGATCAAGATACTGTTAATAAATATGAGTTTAAGTTCGATGAAATTATCAATAAAAATATTAAGAAAAAGTATTCTTCAATATTAAATCTCTTTACTTTAATAATTAATGGTTTTAAAAAAGTATTCTCTTTTCCAATATTGAAAAAAATATTACTTATCGGTTTCTTTTTATCAGGAATATTTATTATGTATTCACTAAGTAGTATATCAGCTTCTTTAAAAATAGATGATAGTGACTTTGTTAAAGTTAATCCTAATTATCTAGCTATAAATAATAATATTAAGGTAAAAGATTACTTGGAATATGAAAAAATGGATAATGTCAGTTATATGATGCCAGGTGATTCTTTAGTTAATTTTACTGTAAAAGTAGATGATTATTATCAAACTTCTACGGTAACCTGGATTAGGTTAAGGGGTTCTTTATCAGATATTAGTTCTATTAATGAAGATAATTTAATTATGGGAAGAATGCCTAAAGATAAATACGAGATTGTAATTGATAAAAAAGTATTAGATAATACGATAGCTGGTGATTATACAGTTAAAATGTTAGGTATTAATTCTTTAGAAGATATGCTTAATCGTAAATTGACAATCAACAATATGCCTACTTTTACTATTGTTGGTATTGTTGATATAAATAGTCCTTCTATTTATACTGATTCGAGTTTATTTATTAATATTATAGCTAATAGTTCCGATGAAGTAGGATATTATGGAGGAACAGTGATTAGTAATAATGAATTGTTAGACTATAAGTTATTAGAAAATAAAATAAATATTACTAAAGGTAGAATGCCAGTTAACGATTATGAAGTTATAGTTGATTACACAAATGAATGGGATATGCCATTAGATAAAACTATTGATAAAAGTGTTAATGGTAATAAATTAAAAGTAGTAGGATATTATAAAACTAAATCTAATGAATATATTTCGCAATATTTAGTTAATAACAATACTATAAAATATAATTTAATTACAATCGCATCTATTTATACTATTAATTCTAAAGATAAAGAAGAAACATTAAGTACTTTACAAGATATGCATATAAATATTAGTGATACTTATACGAAAAGTAGGAATGATTATATTAATTCAAGATATGATGGTATTATTAATAATTTAATTGTATCAGGTATTATTTTAGTTATATCTTTAATTGAAATATTATTAATGATTAGGTCATCATTCCTATCACGTATCAAAGAAATTGGTATATTGAGAGCTATAGGGGTTAAACGATTAGACATATATAAAATGTTTATGGGTGAAATAATTGCGATAACAACAATTGCTAGTGTTCCTGGAATATTATTTATGGCATACATTATTAATGCTTTAAAAGGAATACCATATATAGATAGTTTTATAATAATTAATCCTTTAATATTAATTATAGCTATACTATTAGTATTTACATTTAACTTATTAGTAGGTCTAATACCAGTATTTAATACCGTAAAAAAGACACCTGCTCAAATATTAAGTAGACATGATTTAGACTAAAAAGTGTCCATTCTTGATGTAGAATGGCACTTTTGTTTTGGAAAAATATTCATTAGATTTATCTTTTGTGCTATACTATTAATAGTAGCGGAGGATGAGTATATGAATGAACAAAAATACAGTATTTTAGAAAGATATGGAGAGGATTTTACAGCTAAAGAATATATTACTAATCCAGCAATTGGTAGGGATAATCAAATAAAAGAATTAATATTGATACTTTTAACTCCAGAAAAATCAGCTATTTTAATTGGAAAACCTGGTATAGGTAAAACAGCTATTGTCGAAGGATTAGCGTATGCCATTAAAGAGGGAAGGGTACCTGATGCTTTAAAGGGATATACTGTTATAAATATTAAGACTGCATCTTTACTAGGTACTATGCCTGATGGTGAAAGTAAAGTACAAGTTATGATTGACGAGTTAAAACAAAGAGAAAAAATAATTTTATTTATTGACGAAATCCATATGCTTATAGGAGCAACTGATGAATCGTCATTGGACTTTGCTAATATCTTTAAGGAAGGTTTAGGACGTGGTAGTATCAAAGTTATTGGTGCTACAACAACAGAAGAATATGAGCGTTATATTTTACGTGATAAAGCTTTTACAAGACGTTTTCAAAAAGTAGAAGTTCCTGAGCCAACTAGAGAAGAAACGATTAATATAATGATGGGGACACTTCCTAAAATAGAAAAGACAACAGGAGCTAAATTAAAGTATACTAATTGGATTAAAGAACAAATTATGGCTTTTATGGTTGATTTAACTAGTGAATATAAAAGAGTTTACGAAATAGGATCACGTTATCCTGATATTTCTTTGACATTACTTAAACAAGCTTTTTCTCATGCTATTTTTGATAATCGCAAGGAAGTAAATATTTTTGATATTGAACATGCTATTTTAAATACGAAAAATGTTTACCCTGATGTAATAAAAAAAGATATGCCTACTTTTTATGAGACATTTAAAAGTATTATCAGTGAAGAAAAAGCATTACCTAAAGAAGATACTAGTAAAAATACAGTTGAAACTAGTTATAGTGAACCTTTAGATAGTAATGTTAATAATGATGTAAGTAATAATGTAGGTAATGACGTTGATGAGCCTAAGAAGGAAGACGAACTTATAATTTTTGATGTTAAGGACGATGTTCGCGACTTAAAACGTGATACTTTAACAGTACCAGAAAGACCTAAAATTGTTAATCAAAACAATAGTGAAATCGAAATATTAGATAGTTTTTCTTCTTCGGATGATAGTCAAAATGAAATAGAACTTTTATAGTAAGTTAATTAATTGATGTAAGTTAAGTAATTATAGGCAAGTTAAGCAATTAAATTTTACTTGTCATATGCTTGGCATTAATAAAATAAACAATTGTTTATAACTTCGTTAAATTGTTACTAGAGTACATTTATGGTACTTAGTACAATGTAAAAAGATAAATAAAACAATAAGTAAATAGTAAACAAAATAATAAGTAAATGATAAACAGGGCAAAAAAATAACCTAAAATAATGAATAAAATGATAAACAAAATAAAAAGAGGAGCAAATTATTGTTGTTCCTCTTTTAATATTAAATTATTGTTATCTATATCGACAGTAACAGTACTATTAAATTTAATTTTATCATTAATAATGGCATTTGCTATTAAAGTTTCAAGGTTTCTTGATACATATCTTTTTATAGGTCGAGCACCATATTTTTCGTCGTATGCTTCTTCGATAATGAAATCTTTGGCTTGACTAGTTACATTAATTTTTATTCTTTTATCTTCTAATCGTTTTTCAATGTCAGCAATGATTTTATCAAGTATTTCGTAAACAACATTTTTTGATAAAGATTTAAAAATAATTATTTCGTCAATCCTGTTAATAAATTCTGGTTTAAAGGTATGTCTTAGTTCATTCATAACTAACTCATTACTATTATTCATGTTTTCTAAAATATAATCACTACCTAAATTAGAAGTCATAATAATAATGGTATTTTTGAAGTCGACTGTTCTTCCTTGAGAGTCAGTTATTCTTCCATCGTCTAGTATCTGTAAAAGAATATTAAAGATATCTTTGTGAGCTTTTTCGATTTCGTCGAATAAGACAATACTATATGGATTTCTTCTAACAGCTTCAGTTAATTGACCACCGTCGTCATAGCCGACATATCCTGGAGGTGAACCAATTAATCTTGCTACTGAATGAGCTTCCATATACTCACTCATGTCAATACGGATCATATGACGTTCGTCGTCAAACAATTCATAGGCAAGACTTCTTGCTACTTCAGTTTTACCAACACCTGTTGGACCTAGGAAAATGAAAGAACCAATTGGTCTATTAGGGTCTTTAATACCAGCTCTTGCCCTGATAATAGCTTCACTAACTAATTTTAAAGCTTCGTCTTGTCCTTTGACACGTTTTTTTAAATTGCTTTCAAGATTTAATAATTTATTTTTTTCACTATCAACTAATTTATTGATAGGTATATTAGTCCATTTAGATATAATGCTTGCGATAGACTCGTCGTCAACAGTGTCACTTAATACTTTAGAATTGTTTTTTTCTTTAAGTGCTTCTAATTCTTTTTCCAAAGTAGGTATTACACCATGACGTAATCTGGCCGCAGTTTCTAAGTCGTAGTTATCTTCGGCAACTTCTAATTTGCGACGTGTTGCTTCGATTTCTTCTTTCTTTTTATTAATTTTTTCGGTTATATTTTTTTCTTCTTCCCAGTCATGACGAAGTTTAGCCTCATCTTGTTTTAAAGAATAAATTTTATCGTCTAACTCTTGTAAACGTTTTTTAGATATGTCATCTTTTTCCTTTTTTAAAGCTTCTTTTTCGATTTGTAATTGCATAATAGTTCTTGTTAAAGTATCTAGTTCGGTTGGAACGGACTCCATTTGAACTTTTATAGTAGCACAAGCTTCGTCAACTAAATCAATTGCCTTATCAGGAAGAAATCTATTAGTTATATAACGATCGGATAGAGTAGCAGCAGTTACTAAAGCTCGATCTTTAATAGTAACACCATGATATACCTCAAAGCGAGATTTTAATCCACGAAGAATTGTAATAGTATCTAAAACAGTAGGTTCATTTACTTGTACTTTTTGGAAACGACGTTCCAAAGCTCCGTCTTTTTCAATATATTTGCGGTATTCATTAAGGGTAGTAGCACCAATACAGTGTATTTCACCACGAGCTAACATCGGTTTCAACATATTTCCGGCATCCATTGCCCCTTCTAAGGCACCAGCTCCAACAATCATGTGTATTTCGTCAATAAACATAATTATTTCACCACTTGAGTCTTTAACTTCTTTTAAAACGGCTTTTAATCTTTCCTCAAATTCTCCTCGATATTTAGCACCAGCAATTAAAGAACCCATATCTAATTCCCATATCGTTTTATCTTTTAATGAATTAGGTACATCGCCTTTAACAATTCTTTGAGCTAAACCTTCGACAATTGCTGTTTTACCAACACCTGGTTCACCGATTAAGACAGGGTTATTTTTGGTTTTTCGTGATAAAATTCTAGTTAAACTACGTATTTCTTCATCACGACCAATAACAGGATCTACTTTCCCATCTTTAACACTTTTTGTTATATCACGTCCATATTTTTCAAGGACATTTTCCAAATTTTCTTGATACGGATTTTCACCATTCATAACCATTCCTCCTTTTTACAGAGAATATTATAGCACTATTTTAGCACTTGTCAATATAGAGTGCTAAAATCGACAAAAAAAACAAAAGCTTTTTATTTGGCTTTTATTTCATTGATATAATTATTAACATATATAGCCCAATTAGGGTCTTGAGCGTACTTTTTATGAATGCTGTAAGCATCAGTTAAACCATATTGATAATAGTTATAGTATAAATTTTTAAATAAACCTTCTATTCCTTCCTCAATACTATTATAAGCTTTATAACCACTATTTCCACAAGCAGGGTATCCTGTTATACCACCAAAATTATTACATGCTGTAGCTATATAACTACAATTCCATTTACAACCTGTTTCCAATAGCATTATAGCTGTTGCCAAATATGGATCTACCCCATAATTAGTAGAATGAATAGCAAAGAGGTTACCTTTATTGTTTAAAACGCCATATAAAGACTTATTTAACTTATTGGTTAATTCTTCCATAGTTAAACCATCAAAAACAATTACTTCTTCTTGAAGTGGAACTATTTCTTCTTTCTTTTCTAATATAATAGGAGCTTTTTTGTTATATAATGTAGAAGTTATAACAATAGTTTCACTTTTAAAAAGATTACTTCTATTAATAAATATTATAGTAATGATAATTATTATTGGTAATGCGAAAAATATTTTTCTTTTTATTTTATTCAGCCGAATATGTTTTTTGCTTTTTTTCATAAATTCTCCTTCGTTATTTTTTACATAACGGAGGTAAGTATATCATTTATTTAATCATAAGTCAAATTTAGTGTTGCTTCAATTATATAACTGAAAACCATGATATATCACAAAAAGAAAAACAGTTCAATCAACTAAAATGTAATAGTATTAATTTTCATATTTTAACTTAAAAAGATGTTATAAAATAAGCAAGTTATTTTCTAACATCTTCCATCTAACTTTTTTTATTTTAAGCCAATTGACTTATAATATTCGCATAATTCTTTAAATCTATTAAAATGTACTACTTCCCTTTGTCTTAACCATAATAGTGGTCCAATGACATCAGGATCATTAGTCATTGTAATTAAATTTTCGTATACCGCTCTTGCCTTTTGTTCAGCAGCCATATCTTCGTATAAATCAGCAATAGGATCTCCTACTGTTGCAAAATATGTTACAGTAAATGGTACACCGTCAGCATTAGTTGGATATAAAGCTTTATTATGTTCAGAATAATGTCCACCTAAACCGATAGCTTTTAACTCATCTATAGTAGCATCTTTAGTTAATTGATATATCATAGTACAAATCATTTCAATATGAGCTAATTCTTCAGTACCAATATCTGTAAGTAAAGCTTTACCTCTTTCATCTGGCATAGTATATCTTTGGTTCAAATATCTTAAAGCTGCTGCCATTTCTCCGTTAGCACCACCATATTGTGTTACTAAATATTTAGCCATTTCTAAATCTTTCTTTTTAATATTAACAGGAAATTGTAATCTTTTTTCATATTTCCACATTAGAAGTTCCTCCTATCCCAAGGCCACACATCATTGGTCCATGCGAATGGACTTGTCGTCATATATGGACTAGTTATCTCTATTGGTCCATATTTTGATTGATAATCATTTAATAATTGTTCGTATGCCTTTCTAAATTCATTAAACTTACTAATCATTGCTTTATCTTGTGGATAATTATCTAAGTATAAATTTAGTTCATGCATTGCAAAATGCATTTGATCAAGATTTAATAAAGCTTCTTCTTGAGCATTTTTAGGAGTAAGACGCATAGGTGTATAATTCATAAAAGGTTCGTAAAGATTTCTAAACATATTACCTTTAGTAAATCCCTCACTAGGACTAAATAAATTACTGTTAGTAGTCATATTAGTCATATTGTTCATATTGCCCATATTGTTCATATTAAAATTACCACTCATATTATTCATATTAGACATATTGTTAGGCATATTATTTGGCATATTGTTCGTTTTACTATTATTAAACAACTGCACATTTGGATCTATCATACTTTCTTGTAAGAAAACATCTGTAAATCCATCAAGATTTCCATCAGAAAACATTTGATAGTCATAATTATTCATATTTTATCCTCCCTAATTTAATCTATGTTATATGACCTATTAAGTATGGGGAGATATCACGATTAAATAATTGTTTATTTAATAATCAAAAAGTATTACAATATAAAAGGAGGGTTAATTATGTATGATGTAGTAATAGTAGGAGCAGGTCCTGCTGGTTTATTTTCCGCATATGAACTATCTAAAAATAGTAAATTAAAAGTTTTATTGCTTGATGCTGGTAAATTAGCTAAAGATAGATGCTGTCCAATGAATAAAAATAAAAAATCTTGTGTTAATTGTAACCCATGTAATATCATGTCCGGCTTTGGTGGAGCTGGTACTTTTTCCGATGGCAAACTAAATTTTGTTCCTAAATTAGGTAAATCTGACTTATTCAAATATATGGAAGAACAAGAAGCATATGATTTAATTGATGATACCGAGAAAATATTTAATTTTTTTGGTATGGATAGTGATGTATACCCTACTAATATGGATAAAGCTTTAGAAATAAAGAAAAAAGTAGCAGTAGCTGGTGCTAGATTAATGTTAATAAAACAAAAACACTTAGGTAGTGATAAATTACCAACTTATATTCAAAATTTCACTGATTACTTAATAAAAAAAGGTGTTACTGTACTAGATAACAGTAACGTAACGGATATTAATAGTATTAAAAAAGATTTACACGAAGTAACGTATAAAAGAAATAAAGAACAAATAACTGTTAAAGCTAAAAAAGTTATTGTCGCACCAGGTAGAACAGGAGCTAAATGGGTTCAAGAACTAGCTGATAAATATAATATTCCTTATACTTCACAAAGTATTGAAATAGGCGTTCGTATTGAGGTTAGAAAAGAAATATTGGAAGATATTTGTAGTGTTATTTATGACCCTACTATCTTTATTAAAACAGATACTTATCAAGATGAAATAAGAACTTTTTGTACTAATCCTGGGGGCTTTGTCGCTAAAGAGAACTATTATGGATATATATGTGTTAATGGTCATGCTTTAAAAGATATTAAATCTAATAATTCTAACTTTGCATTTATTAGTAAAGTTACTCTAACGCAACCAGCCACTAATACTAGGCAATATGGTGAATCGATTGCTAGAATTGCAAATGTTTTAGGAGATGGCAAACCTATTATTCAAACATTAAAAGACTTGAAAAAAGGAAGAAGAAGTGAATGGCCAAGAATAAATAAAGGATTTATTACACCTACTTTAAAAGATTGCGTTGCAGGAGATTTAGCTTTAGTTTTACCACATCGTATTATCACCAACATTTTAGAAGGAATAGAAAAACTAGATAAAATAATACCAGGTGTTAATAATGATGAAACTTTACTTTATGGACCTGAAATTAAATTTTTCAGTAACGAAATTGATACTAATAACAAATTTAAGCTAGATGAATATGATATTTATTTTGTTGGCGATGGTGCAGGTAAAGCTGGTAATATTGTAACAGCAGCAGCAACGGGATTAGTAGCAGCAAGAGATATATTAAATAATTAAACAACTGCGGTTGTTTTTTTTAAACAAAAAACACTTGCATATTATAGGTATTATTGTTAAAATATAGTAGTCAATTAGAAATGGCGAATATGGTGAAGTGGTTAACACGCCGGATTGTGGCTCCGGTATGCGTGGGTTCGATCCCCACTATTCGCCCCATTTATTGTATTTTAGTCGAACTTTTTAGTTCGATTTTTTTTTTATGAAAAGTTATGTTAAATCAAATGACTGATAATTAATTATGATATTCAGCATAAGCAATATTCAAATCAATTGGCATAGG